>JBKJOC010000098.1:0-8170 GCA_046595725.1 Candidatus Eiseniibacteriota bacterium | reverse complement strand
ACGTAGATCTCGGCGACGCGATCGACCGTGATGCCATCGCGTTGCTCGATCGCGAGCGGGTGGTCGCCGGGCTCGAGCTCGATGAACGGGCGGAGCTTGTGGTCGAGCAGGTGCATCCGGACCTTGAGGTTCATCGTGTCCGGGTAGGACTTGAGCGTCGCATTGAGCCAGCCCGCGAACGGGCCGATGTGCGCGCGCTTGTCGGCGTCGTAACACCACTTCCACTGCTCGTAGCTCGACCGGCTGAGCGACACCCAAACGCCCCAGGAGAAGGGTTCCTGCTCGCCGTGGACCTTGATGTCGAGCGCGCCGAGGACGAAGAACGTGCTCTCGTCGATCACGCAATCGTCGGTGCCGAGCCGGCAGCGGGAGGCGCGCTCGGCTTCGGGGATCGCGAAGTAGCTCATCGGGGCGCGCGCGGCGAAGCTCGGCATGCCCTTGTGGACCTCATCGCATGCGGGACACTTGAACTGGAATGCCATCAGCCGGCGACCCCGCCTTCGCCCGCGGCGGTGCGCCGGCCCTCGCTCGCCTTGGCCTTCGCGAACTCCGCGTTCAGGCGCGCGATGAAGTCGACCGAGATGCCCTTGGGACAGGCCGCCATGCACTCGAAGTGGTTCGTGCATGAGCCGAAGCCCTCGTCGTCCATCTGCGCGACCATGGCGCGGGCGCGGCCGGCCCGCTCGGGCTGGCCCTGGGGGAGGAGCGCCAGCTGCGAGACCTTGGCGGCGGTGAACAGCATCGCCGCCGCATTCGGGCAGGCGGCGACGCACGCGCCGCAGCCGATGCAGGCCGCGGCGTCGAACGCCAGGTCGGCGTTCTCCCTGGGGACGGGAAGGGTGTTGGCGTCGGGGGCGCTGCCGGTCGCGACCGAGATGAACCCGCCGGCGGCAATGATCCTGTCCAGCGCCCCTCGGTCAACCACGAGATCTCGCACGACGGGGAACGCGGCCGCGCGCCAGGGCTCGATCGTCAGCGTGTCGCCGTCCGTAAAGCTGCGCATGTGGAGCTGACACGCGGTCGTGCGGTCGCGCGGGCCGTGCGGGCGGCCGTTGATCACGACGCCGCAGGAGCCGCAGATGCCCTCGCGGCAGTCGTGATCGAACGCGACCGGCGCCTCGCCCTGCGCGATCAACCCCTCGTTCAGGACATCGAGCATCTCGAGGAAGGACATGTCGGGGCTGACGTCGGTCGCCTGGTAGGTCACGAATTCGCCCTTCGCGGCCGCGTCCCTCTGGCGCCATACCTCGAGGGTCAGCTTCACTTGTAGCTCCGTGTGGCGAGGTGGACGTTCTCGAAGGTAAGGGGCTCGAGGTTTTTGATCGGGCGCCTGCCCTCGCCCGCGTATTCCCACGCCGCGACGTGGCAGAAGCGCTCGTCGTCCCTGAGCGCCTCACCGTCCTCGGTTTGGAACTCCTCGCGGAAGTGGCCCCCGCAGGACTCGCGGCGCTCGAGCGCATCGAGGCACATGAGTTCGCCCAGCTCGAGGAAATCGGCGACGCGGCCGGCCTGCTCGAGCACCTGGTTCAACTCCTCGCCCGTGCCGGGAACGTTGAGGTCGCTCCAGAACTCTGCGCGCAATGCTGGAATCCGCGCGAGCGCCTTGTTGAGGCCGGCCTCGTTGCGCGCCATGCCGCATTGGTCCCACATCAGTTTCCCCAGCTCGCGGTGAAACGAGGTCGGCGAGCGACTGCCCTTCATCGCGAGGAAGCGCTGCGAGCGCCCGCGCACCTCCTCGAGCGCGGCGTTGATCTCGGGCGCGCCGGGCGCGGGGGGGCCGGGTTTCACGCCCGCGAGATATTCGCCGATCGTGTAGGGGAGGATGAAGTAGCCGTCGGCCAGGCCCTGCATCAGGGCGGAGGCGCCGAGGCGGTTCGCGCCGTGGTCGGAGAAATTCGCCTCGCCCGTGACGAACAGTCCGGGGATCGTGCTCATCAGGTTGTAGTCCACCCACAGGCCGCCCATCGTGTAGTGGATGGCCGGGTAGATGCGCATCGGCAGGCGGTACGGGTTTTCGTCGGTGATGCGCTCGTACATCTCGAACAGGTTGCCGTATTTCTCGCGGATCGCGGACTCGCCCAGGCGCGCGATCGCGTCCCGAAAGTCTAAGTAGACGCCGCGCCCGCCGGGGCCCACACCGCGCCCCTCGTCGCACACCTGCTTGGCGGCGCGCGACGCGATGTCGCGCGGGGCGAGGTTACCGTAGCTGGGATACTTGCGCTCGAGGTAGTAGTCGCGCTCCTCGTCAGGGATCGCGTGCGGCGCGCGGGTATCGCCCGGCTGCTTCGGCACCCACACGCGGCCGTCGTTGCGCAGAGATTCCGACATCAACGTGAGCTTGGACTGGTGCTCGCCGGACACCGGGATGCAGGTCGGGTGGATCTGCGTGTAGCAGGGATTGGCGAACGCCGCGCCTTTCTTGTAGGCGCGCCAGATCGCGGTCGTGTTGCAGCCCTTGGCGTTGGTCGAGAGGTAGAACACATTGCCATAGCCACCGGTGGCGAGCACCACCGCGTCGGCGAAGTGGGTCTCGAGCGTGCCCGTCACCATGTCACGCACCACGATCCCGCGCGCGACACCGTCGATCACGACCAGGTCGAGCATCTCGTGGCGGGCGTGCATCGTCACCTTGCCGAGGCCGATCTGGCGCTCGAGCGCCTGGTAGGCCCCGAGCAGGAGTTGCTGGCCCGTCTGCCCGCGGGCGTAGAACGTGCGCGAGACCTGCGCGCCACCGAAGCTGCGGTTGTCGAGCAGGCCGCCGTATTCGCGGGCGAACGGCACGCCCTGCGCGACACACTGGTCGATGATCCGGGCCGAGACCTCCGCCAGGCGATGGACGTTGGCCTCGCGCGCGCGGAAGTCGCCACCCTTGACGGTGTCGTAGAACAGCCGGTGAACGCTGTCGCCGTCGTTCCGGTAGTTCTTGGCCGCATTGATCCCGCCCTGGGCGGCGATCGAGTGCGCGCGCCGAGGGCTGTCCTGGTAGCAGAACGCGGTGACGTTGTAGCCCAGTTCCGCCAGCGAGGCCGCGGCTGAAGCGCCCGCCAGGCCGGTGCCGACCATCAGGATCGTGTACTTGCGCTTGTTCGCCGGGTTGACCAGCTTGACCTGGAAGCGGCGATTCTCCCACTTGGTCTCGATCGGGCCGTCCGGGATCCGCGAGTTGAGTTCCATGCGCTACCCCACGAGCCCGAGGAGGACGGCTACCGGAAACGAGATGTTACCCAGTACGATCAGTGCCGAGAACACGGCCGCGAAACCCCGCACCGCCCTTCGCCAGCGCGGGTGGGAGAGGCCGAGCGTGTGGAACAGGCTCCAGATGCCATGATTGAGATGCAGTCCCAGCAGGACCATCGCGAGGATGTAGAACGCCGCCACCGGCCACACCCGGAAACCCGCCACCACATTGTGATAGACGTCGCCAGGGGCGAACGCCGGGTGAACGTTGCCGAACGTCAGGTGCATCAGGTGATAGATGACGAAGGCGAGGATGATCAGGCCGCTGGAGCGCATCGTGCGCGAGGCGTAGGTGGACTTCTTCGCCCGCCACTTCCGGTAGGCGACCGGGCGCGCCGCGCGGTTTCGCATCGTCAGCGCCCACGCCGCCCAGATGTGGAGGAGCACAGAAAGCAGCAGCCCGCCGCGCGCGATCCAGATGCCCGCGCCATGAAGCAATTCACGCAACTCGCGGCCGTAGGCGTTGATCGCCTCCGGACCCTGGTAGAGCAGGAGATTGCCGGCGAGGTGGACGGCGACGAACCCGAACAGGATCGCGCCGGTCACGGCCATCACGACCTTCTGCCCGATGGTGGATGCGAGAAAAGAGCGGGGGCCGGTCATCCCGATGGGCCGACAGCGCGGCCGAGAAAGAATCCATCGTCCCCCTGGCCCTGGTAGAGCGGCATCACGACCAGCCCGTCGGCGGGAGCCCGGATCTCGCCGTGGCGATCGTGCGCCAGCAGCGTTCCGGCCGCGACCGGGTGGATGTTCGAGAAGCCGGGCTCCATTCTGAACTCGTCCTCGGGCTTGATCGCGTAGCGGCTGACGATCTCGATCTCGTGCGGCAGGTTCTCGCGCGCGCCCTCGAGCAGGCGCCGGGAGAGGTTGAGCGGACCCAGGCTCGAGCCGGGCAGGAGGCCGCAATCGACGAGCGCGAGGCGGATGACCGCGGTGTGGCGCACCACCGACCATGGATCGTCGTTCTGGCCACCCTCGATCGCGATCGCGATCACGCCGCGCTTCTCCAGGTAGGGCGTGAGCGCGTCCGAGAGGCGCCCGACCAGGCCAAGAAACACGGGCAGCCCGAACGCGTGCGCAAAGGCGCGGTGCGCGGGGTCGTCGCCCACGATGACGAACGGGTGGCCGTCGGCGCTGGTGGTGTGGAGGTCGAGGAAGTAGGCCTGGCCGCGCGCCGCCTCGAGCGCATCGGTGATCGCCCCCCACAAGCCGCGCTGCTCCTCGTCCTCGGTCGATCCGCCACTGCCTTTGAGCGCAGCCAGCGCCTCGTCGTTCCAGCCGCGGTTGAGGTCGCGCGCGAGGTAGCGCGCCCCCTCGGCCAGCGCGGAGCGATTGCCCGCGAGGACCACCAGGTCGCCGCACGCGAGCTCGAGTCCGGGCGCCTCGAGCAGCGGCTCGACCGCCTGGAGCCCCGCCGGCTCGTTGCCGTGGATGCCTCCGAGCACGATCAGCATGGGCCCGGGCTCGGTGCCGCGAAGGTGCGCGAGGACGCGCGGCCAGTGGCGGTCGGGATCAGTCACGCAGGCGCTCCTCGAGCAATTGTCCCGCGATGCCCATGAAGTCGTCTCCGGTGACGAGCCCCACAAGGCGTCCGTCGGCGACGACCGGCAGGCATCCGACGCCGTAACGGCGCATGAGCTCGATCGCGCGCAGCGTGGGCATGGTGGGCGCGACGGTGTAGGGATCGCGCTTCATGACCTCCGCCACCGCGATCGCGTGCACGCGGCTCGCCAGCTCGGGATCGGACAAGAGCCGCAGCAGCGAGCGGTAGGACACCACACCGATCAGGCGGTGTTCGTGATCCTCCACCGGGACGTGGCGGATCTTGTGCCACTCCATCAGTTTGACGACCAGGTCGACGGGCTCGTCGGGGTGCACCGTGTAGAGGTCGGTCGTCATGTACTGCTCGACCTTCAGGTAGTTGTTCTCCCAGCCGCCGCCCTCGTCGAGCCGGCCGGGTTCCCATTCGTCGACGGGCGCGCCGCCCGCCTGTCGCGCGATGGTCGCGGAGGTGAGCGCATTCAGCCGCTCGCCCTGCGTGCCGTGATCCTTCATGCCGGCGAGCGAGAACATGAGCCAACGCGACCCCGTCCTGCCCGAGCGCACGCGCCGCTCGATCACGCCGAGGTACTTGTCGCGGTCGGCGGGGGCGATGCCGGCGGCGTCGAGGCCCTCGGCCGCGATCGGCAGCAGGTGGTCGGCAATCAGGGCCGGCGTCGGCAGTTCCTTGCCCTCGAGCCACGTCATGTTCGCGCCCAGCCCCAGGCGCGCGGCCGCGACGAAGTTCAGCTTGGCCTGCTCGAACTCGATGTGGCGCGTGATGTCCTCGTACCGGCGCATCAGCCCGTTCATGAGGCCGAGCCAGAACGCGCCGTTGGCGACCTCGTCCACGGTCGAGGGGCCGGAGGGGAGCACCCGGTTTTCGATCCGCAGGTGCGGCTTGCCGTTCATGACGCCGTAGCACGCCCGGTTCCAGCGGTAGATCGTACCGTTGTGGAGGCGCAGTGCCTTGAGCGCGGGCGCGCGGCCGGCGGCGATCTCGGCCATCGGGTCTTCATCCAGGTCGGTGCCGACGAGCGCGCGAAAGCGGCCGATGTCCTCCTTGTAAAGCTCGATCACGCTCTTCCTGACCCAGCGGTTGCCGAACGTCACGCGCGGCGCCATCTCGCGCGCCTGGCCCGGATTCCGGCTGTCGACGGCCTGCTCGAACAGTGCGATCCGCGTCTCGGCCCACAGCCGGCGGCCCCACAAAAGGGGCGAGTTCGTCGCCGCGGCCAGCACGGGGCCGGTGACCGCCTGCGCGATGTTGTAGGCGTTGGCGAATACCTTCGCGCCGACTTGCAGGTGCATCTGGAAGCTCGCGTTGCAGGCCTCGACCATCACCGAGTCGTGCTGCGCGCGCAGCTCGTCCACGCCACGGATGTGGATGAAGTAGGAGTCCCCGCGGAGTCGCGTGGTGGCGTCGTTGAGCGCCTTGTAACGAGGCAGCGGGACCATCGACTCGAGGCCGAGGTCGGACTTGCGGATGGTCGGAAGAATTCCGGTGAGCACGATCTCGAGCCCGAGTTCGTGGGCGGCCAGGCGCGCGCGCGCCACCAGCTCTTCCAGCTGGTGCTCGAGGCGGGCAAGGCACGAGCCCGCGAACTCCTGCGGGTCGAGGTTGATCTCGAGCTGGAAGGCGCCCAGTTCGGTCGTGAAGTGCGAATCGGAGAGGCGCTCGAGCATGGCCAGCGAAGCCAGTGCGGGATGGCAGGCGCGATCGACCAGGAACAGCTCCTGCTCGGCGCCGATGCGCGCGACTCCTTCCTCGAACAGGCCGCGCTCGAGCATCAACTCGAGCGCGCGCA
This sequence comes from Candidatus Eiseniibacteriota bacterium, assembly GCA_046595725.1. Classification (GTDB taxonomy): domain Bacteria; phylum Eisenbacteria; class RBG-16-71-46; order RBG-16-71-46; family DASYSL01; genus JANPEF01. Next base: position 1,586 of record JBKJOC010000098.1, on the reverse strand, counting down.
GGTCATGGAGCAGCGCGCGCATGAAGTTGCGCCGCTGCTCCCCCGAGAACTCGAGGATCTCGGTCTGGCCCATTGCCGTTATGCCTGCTCGCCGGTGCGGGTCATCTCGTCGAGGTAGAGCGGATACATCATCCGCCACGTCGGCCAGTCGTGGTTCCACTCCTCGCCCCACTGGACGACGCGGTTCGGCACCGCCTTTTTGCCCAGCGCATGCGCCATGGCCCACGACTCGCCGATGTTCTCCGCGCGGCCCTGGCCCGAGGCCAGGAGGATCGTGCGCGTGCGCAGGAGGTCGAGCGTGGGGCCCATGAGGCCGGGCAGGAAGTGGACCGGCGAGGAGAAATAGAAATCGGTCGGCATGTCGCCGTTCGAGAGGAAGCGCGTCAGGTCATACGTTCCCGACAGGCCAAGGGCGCCCTTGAACAGTTCGGGGTAGCGGCAGGTGACCGCGACCGCGTTGAACGCGCCGATCGACGCGCCGGCGGCGATGACCTCGATGTCGGGGGTCTTGCAGTCGTCGCGGATGGCGGGCACCAGCTCTTTGGCCACGAACTCGTGGAACTGGTTCTGCACCCAGGCGCGGTGGCGCTCGGATCCCTCCTCCTTGATCCAGGCGCGGCCGGCGATGCTGTCGCACGAGAACACCTTGATCCGGCCCGCCTCGATCAGCGGCATGAGCGCGCCGATCACCTGCATGCGCTCGATCTCCTCGGCGTCGCCTCCCGCCGTCGGGAACAGCAACACGGGCTTGCCGAAGAGGCCCCAGCGCGCGACGCCCACGCGTTCACCCAGGCGCTGCGAATGCCAGCCGGTCACGAGCTTCATGAAGCCTTCTTGCGGCGCGGGGCGGCCTTGGGCTTGGCCGACGCCGGGGCGGCGGTAACCAGCTCGTTCTCGCCGCGCCACTTCTGGATGCGCTCGAAGAACAGCTCGGTGAAGCGCTCGACCTCGTCGGTCGGATAGAGCGCGCGCACCTTCTGGCGCACCGCGTCCTTCGCCACGTCGGTGCCGAAGAACTCCCACGCGACCTCGTGCAGGCGCGACAGGTGGGTGGCGCAGAACTCCTCGAACCGGTCCTGGTCGAACCGCGCGCGCGCGATGACGGCGTAGGCGGTGAGCTTCTCGCGGTAGGGGGCCCTGGTGCGTGCGACCTCGTAGAACGGATCCCAGTCGAGCGTCTTGCGCATCGGGCGCTGCGTTGCGGCGACGAAGAGCGACCACTTGAGGTTCGCGATCACGAGCCACGGGAAGTGGTAATGGAGCGACGTCACCTGCGAGTCCGGGCAGGCGTTCGCAAAATCGATCGGGTGCCAGGTGCCGTCCTTCGACAGCGCCTCGCACGAATTGAAGTCCCAGCCGAAGAACGCGTTGATGGTCAGCGTCATGTCCTCGAGCGTGCTCCGGTCGTCCGCGCCCAGGAAGTCGGTATCCATGGTGTAGCGGTCGTGCAGCGGCTGCGCGGGATCGTAGCGGATCGCGCGCAGCTGGGGCCCGAGGCCGACGACGCGCACGAACTGGTCGTAGGGCTCGATGGACTCCTGGAGGTGCATGACGTTCTTGCCGCTGCCCTCGTAGCTCGCGCGCAG
>JBKJOC010000167.1:0-2564 GCA_046595725.1 Candidatus Eiseniibacteriota bacterium | reverse complement strand
GTAGCGCCGCTCCGACTCGGCGAGTTCCCGGTAGGCGCGCTCGAGGTCGAGCATCTTGTCCTCGAGCTTGCGCACCAGGCGCTCGTTGTACTCGCGCAGGTAGAGCGGCTCGGCCAGGGCCGAAGAGCCGGGCCGGGACGTGCCCTCGCGGCGCTCCTTGAGCGCGGCATGGAGCTCGGCGATCAGGTCCGAAGGTTCCATCGGCTTTTCGAGGAAGCGATCCGCCCCCACCGCCATGCCGAGCTCGATGTCCTTGGCGTCAGTGTAGGTCGCGGAGTAGAGCAGCACTGGAACCTTGCCGAGGGACTCGTCCCCGCGCAGGGCGCGGCACAGTGCGAAACCGTCCATCTGCGGCATGAGAATGTCGGTGATGACTGCGTCCGGCGCCTGCCGGCGGACCTGCGCCAGCGCCTCGACGCCGTCGGATGCAGAGCAGACCTCGTGGCCGGACGATTCGAGCACGATGCGCAGCAGGTACAAGCTCTGGTCGTTGTCGTCGACGATGAGAACCTTCATGGGGACCTCGGCCTGAATCGTCTCGGCGCAGCGGGATCGTGCGAAGCAGGGGGAGGCCTGAGGCTCGTGGCGGGAGGGAGCGCCGGTTTGAGCCGCGAGAAAGCTAACGCGATCGGAGTCTGATCCCAAGCGGAATCATCCGGGCAAACGCGCCACAACCGAGTCGAGCGCGCCGTCCTCCGAGGCGTCCGTACGCTCGACCTCGAATCCGGCGGCCCGGCACAGGGAGTCCAGCTCGCCGGGGGCGAGGCGAAACGCGGCGCGGCGTGGGTGCGCGTCCTGGGGAGCGCGCGATGAAAACGTCTCCCACACTAGAAAGCCGCCGGGAACGACCAGATCTGCAACGCGGGAGAACAGCGATCGCTCCAGGTATCGAAATCCGGTCACCAGGTTGAACGATCGCGGGGCGAACGGCAGGGGCCGCGTGGCGTCGGCGCAGGCAAATGCCATCGGCGACCGGGGGAACATCGCGGCTGCGGAATCCAGTTCCAGCGCGCCGCGGGCAAGGGCGCGCGCACGCAGGAGCGCGTCGGGCAGAAGGTCGACGCCCCAGGTGGCGAGCCCGCGCGCGGCCAGCCACGCGGCATTGCGCCCGCTGCCGCACGCGATGTCCAGCGCACGGCCCTGACGCGGCAAGCGCGCCTCGTAGCGGACGAGTGCGGATGCCGGCCGCCATAGCACCGCGCGGGCCGGACCTTTTTCCGAGCGATCCTCGCGCGTCTCTGCCCCGGCGGCGCGGGCGTGGACGAAGCCGCGCGCCTTGAGCATCTCGGCGCAGGCCACGCCTTCTGGCTCGTTCTCGCCGACAACATCGAATGCAAAATCCTTCACGGGCAATTCGCCGGCGCGGAGGTCCCAGTCGGAACGGGGCAGGTGCGCGGCGAGGGGGGCGTGGCCCAGGAGAAACGAGGCGCGCGGGCGCGCGTCGAGGACGGGTGTTACTCGGCGTCCCACAGGATCTCGAGATCGAGGCTCCCGTTGGGAGATCCCTTCTTGATGTCGGCCTTGCCCGCGCGCCTGAGGTTCCTGGGCGAGAACAGGTCGATGGTCACGCTGCCCTTGATCTTCTCGGCGTCCCGCAGGGCCAGGGCTCCGGCTGCGATGACCTCGAGCTTGTCCTCCTTGGTTCCGCCGATCGCCATCTGGCCGGTGGCCGCCGCCTCGCGGAAGGCCGCGCGCAGGACGCCGGGCAACCCACTCGAGAGGACGGCGCCGGCCGAGCCGGTGACGGTCCCGGCGAGACGCCGCAGGAAGGTCACGAGCCCGTTCTTGTCGTCGCGGTCGGTCACCACGAACTGAAGGTCGGTCGGGCCCTGGACGATTTCCTTGAGGAGGAGGAGTCCGGGCGTGAAGCGCGTCAGTTTGCCGTCCTCGATCCCCGGAATCAATCCGCTGGTGGCGAACACCTCGGGCGTCCCCGGCACAGGATAAATGAGGAGCGTATTGAGCGAGTTCTGCGCCTCGGGTACCTTCCGGTCTCCGGTTTCGAGCAGGGTGATCGAACGGAGCAGGACGGTGAGCGTGCGGCGAGGGACCGGCATGGGGGATTTCTCCTTCGGAACGCCGCGGCCTTGCTCATTCTGCGGCCGGGTTCTACAGTCTGGCAGGGCGCAAGGGGCAGCCCCGAAGCTAGCACGACGCGCCCGGAGGAGTCGATGAGCGATCCCGTGGATTTCGATCATCAGGAGTTCCCGCTCGAGCCGCCCAAGAAGGAGTGGCCGCGCGCGCGCGGTCGCGAGTCCGTCATCGTGGCCGAGGATTCGGAGTCGCTTCGCGACTTGATGCTCGCCATGCTTTCGGGCCTGGGTTACGAGGTGCTCACCGCGGGCGGCGGACATGACGCGCTTCGGCAGATCGAGCGCCATCACGGGGTCGACCTCGTGATCACGGATGCGATCATGCCCAAGGGCGGCGGGTTCCAGATCATGGACGAGGTGCAGCAGCGCTGGCCGCGGACGCCGATCCTGATCACCAGTGGCTACACCGAGGAGATCGAGGCCGGCCTGCGCGAGCGCCTGGCCGCGCGCGAGGGCGTCGCGGCGGAGCTC
>JBKJOC010000313.1:0-2699 GCA_046595725.1 Candidatus Eiseniibacteriota bacterium | reverse complement strand
GCCCGCGCGAAACGGGATGAGGGCGACGTCGAGGCCCGACAGGGCGGCAGGGAGTTCCGCATAGGGCAGTTCGCCGATCACGTGTGCGTGCGCAAACCGCCTGAGCCGCGCGACCTCGACGGCCGTTTCCTCGGGCAGGGGCCCCGCCACCACCAACTCGAAGGACCCGTTCTGCGCGAGGCGTTCGAGCACCCGGAAGTCCAAAAAGTGGCTGACCTTCCCGACGTATCCAACTCGCGGGCGGGGAATTTCCGAAAGCCGTGAGGGGATCGCGCCGTCGGGATGCGCGAAACGCGCGAACTCGACGCCGTTTCCCAGCAGGACCACCGGCACCCGGACTTTCTGCCGCAGCTCGCGCTCGTAGTGTGCGCTCACCGCCAGCACCAGGTCCGCCTGTGCGAGCGCACGCTCCAAGTACTGCGCCGCCCAGGCCGGGACGCCCGCGAACTGCAGCGGGTGATCGTTGAAGTCGTAGCATACCAAGCCGGGCGCGACCTGCGAAAGGGCCTTGCCGGCGTAGACATTGGAGACGTAGGCGACGTCCACCCGACCGATTCCCTGTTCTGCCAACACGCGGCCCGCGGCGCGCGCGGCAAACGCCTCGATTCCCGCGCGCAATGGCGCGAATCGGGTTGCGGCATTGTAGAGCGGCTGGCGGGTCGATGGCTTGAGGAAGGGGACGGTGTGGATCGTCACCGCGCCCTCCTTGCGCGCCGCCCAGGAGTTTCCGCGCCCCGAGGCGACCGGCTCGAGGTAATGGACGCGCCAGCCCCGCTCGGCCAGGCGCGAGAGCAGGAACTGCTTGCGCGTCCTGAAGTAGCCCCACGCCACCTCCGCGAAGGCGACCAGCGTGCGCGGTGCGGTCGTCACGCGGCCCCGGCGCGGGCGGCGCGGCCGTCGCCCGAAATGAACTGCCGGAGCCACAGTTCGAGATGGATCCAGCGCCAGACCTGGAGGCCGATCGCGCGCCGACCGGCGAGGTAGTCCTCGAGCTCCCTCGCGAGCGCGTTGCGCTCGAGGTAAGGACGGCTCGCCGCATCGGGCGCGAGCAGGAGGTCTCGGACGCGACCCGCCTCCCGCCCGCGCAGCCAGATGTCGGCCGGCGTCTCGTAGCCCTTCTTGTCGCGGCGGGCCAGCACCTCGCCCGGCACGCGGTCCTTCATGGCGTGGCGCAGGATCGCCTTCGTCGTCACGCCCTCCATGCGCGTCTCGTGATCGAGCGCGAACACGAACTCGGCCAGCCGGTAATCAAGGAACGGCAGCCGGGTCTCGATCGAGAACGCCATCGAGTTACGGTCCTCGTAGCGCAGGAGCGAAGGCAGGAAGCGGGCCGTCATGTCCCAGGCGAGCTGGTCGGAGAGCGCGGAATCGAAGCGGTGCGGTGGCCGCGGCTCGAGGGCACGATTTGCGCGGAGCGCCTCGCCGAGGACGCGATCCTTGCCCTGTCCGAACGAGCGCCGCGCCCATTCGAACAGCCCGGGCGGCAGGTGGGGCCGGGCGACCTTCGCCAGCGTCTGGGTGAAGCCGAGCCCCTGCCCGCTGGCGACGCCCCAGAACGTGCGGGCGAAGGCTCCGACGTCGCCCGTCGCCAGCAGGTCCGCCAGGTAGGGGAAGTAGTAGCGATGGTAGCCGGCGAGCAACTCGTCGCCGCCCTGGCCGTCGAGCAGCACCTTCATGCCCGCGCCGCCGCGCCCGGCGAGCTTCATGACATGCCACTGACTGTAGAGCCCCGGCCCCGCCGCCGGCTCCTCCTGGTGCCAGACCAGGTCGTCGAGCACGCTCCACAGGTCCGTGCCGTCCGGCACCACGACGTCCTTCGACGCACCCGCCGCGCGCGCGGCGATGTCGATCCACGGGCGCTCGTCGAACGCGCTGCCCTCATCGTAGGAGACCGAGAACGTGCGCATGGGGTGCGGCAGCATCCTGCCCGCGGCGACCACGATGGAAGTGGAGTCGAGCCCGCCCGAGAGGCAGGTGCCGACCGGCACGTCCGAGCGCAGGCGCAGTCGCACCGCGTCCTCGAACAGGTCGCGAAATCTCTCGACGCTCTCGGCCGGCGAGAGGCGCTCGCGGCGCGACGGGTCGAGTTCCCACCAGCGCCGGACGGTGACCATTCCGGGGCGGCCCGGCGCCCCTTCCTCGGCGACCAGCACGTGGCCCCCGGGCAGCTGGAACACGCCTTCGAAGAAGGTCTCGGGCGTGTGGTCGACCCAGTCGCGCGCCAGCAGGTCGTGAATCGCGGCCGCGCGCGGCGTGCGCGGGCCGGCGAGCACGAGGGGCTTGAGCTCGGAGGCGAACGCCAGCCGGCCATCGCGCACCGTGTAATGGAAGGGCTTGACGCCGAAACGGTCGCGCGCCGCAAACAGTCGCCGTTCCTTCGCGTCCCACAGCGCGAAGCCCCACATGCCGTTGAGCTTCGGCAGCATGGCCTCGCCCCACCGGGCCCACGCCGCGAGCAGCACCTCGGTGTCGCTCCCGGTGTGAAATGTCGCGCCCCCGCCCAGGAGTTCCTCCCGCAGCTCGAGGTAGTTGTAGATCTCGCCGTTGAAGACGATCCAGAACCGGCCCGTCGGGTCGCACATGGGCTGGTGCCCCGCCGGCGAGAGGTCGAGGATCGCAAGCCGCCGGAACGCCAGGCCGAATCCGCCCGCGAGGTCGGGCGGCGGCACGTCGCGCCGAGGCGAGTAGCGCAGGCCGGA
>JBKJOC010000115.1:0-10215 GCA_046595725.1 Candidatus Eiseniibacteriota bacterium | reverse complement strand
CGCCACGCGGAATGGGCGAAGGACATCCACGAGACCCAGGGCCACAAGCCGAACTTCCCGATGATCGGAGACACGGACCTCAAGGTGTCTCCGATCATCGGGAAGTTCGGCTTGTGGCCCTGGGTCTCGTGGATGTCCTTCGCCCATTCCGCGTGGCGGTCGACCGGGTCGACGCTCAGGCCGATGACCTTGACGTTGGGGCTCTTGAAGTCCGGCTCGAGCCGCGCGACGTAGCCGAGCTCCGTCGTGCACACGGGCGTGAAATCCTTGGGATGCGAAAACAGCACCGCCCAGGAATCCCCGATCCAGTCGTGGAACTTGATGCGGCCTTCCGTCGTGTCGGCCTCGAAATCGGGGGCCGTGCTTCCGATCTGCAGGGATGCGTTCCCCGTCTGGACACTCATCTTCCACCTCCATCCACGGACTCGAAGCATGGCAGCGCAAGCGCCGCTGGTTCAGGGGAATCTACCGGAATCGTCGCTCGTTAGCGATAAGTCGACTTGACGCGTCCCCACGAGGTGGGGTCGGCCGGCGTCGGAGCCGGGCAGCAGCAGGCGACCGAGGACGCCTCGGCAACGAACGCGCCGCTGTAGCCGCTCAGGCAGACGCCGTTCGGAAGGATCGTCACGTCGGTCATGATCGATGCCGGGTCGATGGTGTATCCGTTCGGGCAGGCGTCGGCGAGTTGCTGCAGGGAGTAGGACTGCGCCAGCGCAGCTGCCTCGGCCTGGGTCTGGCCGCAGACGCCGAGCGGCGGCTCGGCATAGTTCATCGAAACCACGACTTGCTGACAGCCGACGGCGCAATTCGGTCCGGCCTGCACGGTGAAGGTCGGGCCGTAGCTCCAAGTCGAGGCGCCGATGCCTTCGACGTAGAGCAGATAGGCGCCCGGGGTGAGCCCCGGCGGAAGGACCCACATCGCAAAGCCGTCGTTGGGCCCGGAACTCTCGATATTGTCCGCCACCTGGAACGGCACCAGCCGGTCGGCGTTGACCAGGACGTTCCAGCTCGGACTCCCTCCGCTCCATTGAATGGAGTGCCGGGTCCCGGCGGTCCAAGTCTCCCCACCCGCGGGCAGGACCCAGCCCAGAGGCTGGGCGACAGTCGCGCGCGGAGCAAGCAGCGCGACGGCGGCGATGATGGAAACGGGGACAAGGCGCAGCATCGTGGCAAGGGCGGTCATGACGATCCTCCGGACTGGAAATCGTTGCGCGATGGGACTCCTCAAATGAGGGCCACCATTGTAGCCGCCTCGGCCGCCGGAGGCCATCGCGAACCGCGCTCGAGAAAGCGGTCGATCCCTGCACGTGCCGGAAGGCCCGGGCCTCCCGCGTCTGACCCACGAGGTCCGCCGGAGATCCTTGGAGTCCGTGACGGAAAGGATCGATCTTCGTCCGGGCTAGTTCCCGTCGCTGAAACCCCAGCGCAGCCCAAGGTCCACTCCGAACTGGGCGATCGCCGACGCGGACGTTCCCGAGGACCCGATTTCGAGGGCGAGCCGGTCGGCGATCTCAAGGCCCGCCCGCGCTTGTTCGACGCCCGCCCCGTCGCGCGCGTGCAGCACGAGGCAGCGGACGTCCGCGGCGCGGGCGGCAAGGGCCTGCAGCGCCACCATGAGAACCCGATTCCCTCCGAAGGCGCCGCAACCCCAGAAACCGGTGTGAATCACGGTGTCGCGGAATGCGCGCGTCGATTCCTGTCGCGCGGCGCCGAAGGCTGTGACCGCGGTGGCGAAGATCGACCCGACCTCGCTCCTCTGATACCGGCCTGGACCGCCGACCGGCGCCGCCATGGCGATCAGGTTCGTGAATGTCGGCGGATCGATTCTCTCAGTTGCGCGGAGGACGGTTTGGAGGGAAGCCTCACCGAACCGATTGCCGTAAATTCCCTGTGGGCGTCCCGCTGCGACATCGGTCCCGGTCGAAATTCGGAGCCGGCGCTCGACCTGGGTCACCAGGATCGGAGTCGCTCCCCTCTCGTCGATCGTTTCCGCGTCCAGACCTTTCGCCAGCAGTGCTTCGCGCACGCTCGCCAGCAAAGGATGCTCGGCCACCTGCATCTCGTCCTGTGCAAACAGTCTCGAGCCATAACCGAAGAACAAACTCGGGTCCGCGAAATTCACATGCCATTCCATGCTCGGCGCAGCTCTGACGATCGGGACGTAATCAAACGAATCGGGGAGCGCCACGGCCTCGAATTGACCGTCGAGACGGATCGGCTCGTCGACGTGCTGCATCCAGCGCGTGACCTCGATCGTCGCCGGCAAGGCGGTGTGATCCGGATACGCGACCTCGAACAGCGCCGCCTTGTGCGGGTGTCGAAAACTGGGCGGATGCTCGCTCAAAAGTACGGATGCCTCGAATTGCTCCCGATAGAGCGGCCCGGTCATGCGCAGCTTCGCATTCGAACGCTAGGCATCCAACCTGCCCGTGACATTCAGCGCGGCTGCGAGCGCCGCGTCGTCGCCCAGGAGGTTCTTCCACGACAACTCGCGGCCCTTGCGGTGCCCCTTCTCGGTGAGCAACAGTCCCTGCGGCGAAATCGTGAGCGTGTAGAGCTTCCCGTCGATGTCGAGTTCCCGCTTGAGCGACTTGTCGAGCTTGGTGGCCATGCGAACCTCTGGTTGGGTGTCGTGCTGTTCCGGCGGGACTTCCGCTGGACGAAGAGTCATAGCAGACCGGGGCCATTCGGCAAAACTACAGTCGGACAGCCAAGTGCCGCCGTGCAGATTGTATGAGTCGGTCCACTGGGCGTCCAAGCTAGCAGGAGCGCGCGGTTGTGGGCCAGCGCCAATCGGCCTATGCTCGAGACCTTGAGGTCCCTGAAGGGTGGCGCATGGCCTCACCGCGAAATCCCGGCTCGGTCGCGCGAGTCGTCCTGTGTGCCGCGCTCGCGACGGCGCCCGGCTGCTCGTCCGAGGCCCCGCCGGCGCGCGTCGACACGGGACGGCTTCCGACCTTCCAGCGCCTGACCTACACCGCCGAGTCCGAGACCGCCCCGGCGTTTTCCCCGGACGGACGGCGTCTCGCGTATGAAAGGAACGGCGGCATCTGGATCATGGAGATCTCGCCACGCTCGGCGTCGCGCGCCTCCGTCAGGGGCAATCATCCGTCATGGTCGCCGGACGGCACGGCGCTGTGGTTCGCGCGGCGCGACTTCGAAGGGGCGGGCCTGATCCATCGGCTCATCCACCTCGAGGTGGCGAGCGGGGATGTCGACACCGTGTCCGCGGACACGATCGACGTCTACGAGCCAACCGCGGCGCCCGAGGGGAGCGCGATCGCGCTGCGCATGCTCTCGCGCGTGAATCGATTGCAGACGCTCCGCACAGTGACGGGCGAAGGTGCGGCCCTGGCCACGCTGACGGGCGCCGGCTCCTGGGTTGACACGTCCCCCGCCTGGTCGAGGGACATGGCGTGGATCGCGTTCGTGCGCGTCGATGCGGCTGGAGCCTCGCGCCTGATGCGCGTTCCCGCGGCGGGAGATGTGCCCGCGTCGTTCGTTGCCGGCGATACCAATGGCGCGTCCGGGCCATCATGGCACGCCGACGGCAGGATCGTGTTCGCCAAGGCGGGCGTGATCTCGTCGGTCGCCGCCGCGGGCGGGACCGTGAGTCCATACCTCCTGGGGGCGGGCTTCGAGCTCGAGCCGACGATCTCGCCGGACGGGCGAAGCCTGGTCTTCACGACCGATCGTACGGGGAACAACGAACTCTGGATCTTGGTCGATCCCGCGGGCCTGGGTGCCGGACCCTACAACTACTAGAATTCGGCGCCGACGCGCACCGAGAGTCGGCGATTCCCCAGCGTGCCCGCCTCGAACCCGGCCTCGATCCGGCCCAGCGGCAACCACCAGAGACTTGACAGTCCCGCGCCCGCGATCCAACGGTCCTCATCACCGAGCGCGACGCGCTTTCCGATCCAGCCGCTACGCGTCCGCAGAACGAGCGTCGTCCGCCGCGGGATGACGATCGAGAGATCGACGCCGCCTACGGCGCGGGCCCGGCCCCGATGCTCGCCCCAGGTCAACGCCGGCACCAGGTTTGCGTCGCCGAGCGCGGGGCTGACATCGATCGGGGCGCCGGTCGTGACCGCCTCGAAGGCGACCAGCGGCGCGATTCGGAGCCGAGCCCGGCCAAACGGGCGCGCAACCTGCGCCTTGATCCGCCAGTACTCGAAGTCGCCGAAGCGCGATTCCGCCTCGAGCAACAACGGCAGGCCGACGACCTCGACCAGGGGCGAGACCGCTTCCACCCGCAGGGAGGGCCCGAACGAAACGCCCACCGGGCCGAACTCCGGACGGACGCGCTCGGCGCGCATCGCCAGGGAGGCGAAGACGGCGGGATCGATCGTGCGCGCCTCGAGCCCGAGCCAGCCACCTCCCCGCTCCACGTCCCCGAAGGAGCGCGCGTGAACCTTGGAAAGCTCGCCGCCCGCGGCCCAGGCCAGGCTCGGGCCTGAGACGGTCGGGAGACGCAGCGAGAATGTCGCCGATTTCTCGATGCCGTTGACCGAGCCCTCGAGCGCCAGCTCGATCGGCGATCCAGAGAGCCCGAGCCGCCGCCGCATCGAAAGCCACAATCTCCCCCCGCGATCGTTGTCGTAGCCGAACGCACCCAGCAGGGAGAGCGGCGCGGGCGCATCGGCGCGCGCCACCAGCGCGGGCACGCCGCGCCCCTCGGCGAAGAGCGAGTCTTCGACCGACACCCACACGCCATCGAACAATCCCGTCGCGTAGAGCCGATCCACGCGCGCGAGGATGGTCTGTGCATCGAACGGGCCGGGCGCCGATCGCCTGAGGCCGCGGCGCACGAGGCCCGCGAGCAGCGGGGTCGGAGCGCTGACGACGAGGCGCTCGAGACCCGCGGGCAGGCGCGCTTCGGGCCGCCGGCCGCGCGGGCGCGACGCGGCGTGGAAACCGCTCGACGCCACCGCATCGGCGCCGGCGCGCACGAACGGGCCCGGATCGCTCGGGTAGACGATGGGCGAGGCGGTCGGGTCGACGCGCGGCAGGAGCAGGATGTCGGGAGGCTTCGAAGGCGGCCGGGCGTGCACGGTCATGAAGTCGAGACTGCGCGTCGCGACGACCATGGCGTCCTCGCCCAGCGGCTTGACACTCGGCTGGATGATGTCCGATGCGATCACCCTGCGCGCGCCGAGCCTCCACGCCGCGTCGACCGGCAGGTAGTCGCGCACGGTGCCATCAATCAGCAGGCGCCCTTCCCACCGCACGGGCGCGAGAAATCCTGGTTGCGCGATGCTGGCCCTCACCGCGCGCGCAAGGTCGCCCCGCTCGGGGACGAAGATCTCCCCCGTGGCCAGGTCGACGGCAGCGGCCCGGAAGCGGCGCGGCAGGCGGTCGAACCGCCCGCGGGCGCGCGCGCTGGGGACGAAGAACATCCTGGTCAGCTCGCGGTTGATCCGCCAATCCGGAAGATAACCGCGAGTGCCGAGGCCCTGCGCGCCGTTGACATGGAGGCGCAGGACCGGGTGGTGCAGCGCCCGGCTGCCCCCGACGGCAACGGGCAACGGCACAAAAATTTCGCGCCAGTCCTTGCGCACGATCAGGGTCGCGATCGAGTCCGGCGAGTAGCCGGCCGCGTAGAGCGCGCCGATCACGGAACCCATGCTGGTGCCGGTCACGATGTCGGGGTCGAAGCCGCGCTCCTCGAGCGCCTGCACGACGCCGGCGTGCGCCAACCCGCGCGCCGCGCCGCCCGAGAGGACCAGCGCATCCTGCGACCGGGCCGGGGTCGCCAGGGCCAGCGCGCACGCAAGGAGGACGAGCCGGGCGCGACCCGGCCCGGAGCTCACGGGACGACGACCAGCAGTCCCGTCATGCCCTTTTTCGCATGGCTGTCCACGTCACAGAAGAACTTGTACTCGCCGACGCGCGTGGGCGTGAAGCGCGCGGTCTCGCCGTCCCACAGGAGCCCCAGGTCCTGCTCGACCTTGATGCCCGCCTCCGGCGCGTCGCAGGTGAAGTTGTGCGGCACGAGCCCGGAGTGGTTCTTGACGTGCAGCTCGACAGGGACGTTCGCCTTGACCACGATCCGATTGGGATCGAAATAGAAGGAATGGACTCCGAGTTCGACCCGCTGGACACCGTCACCGCCCGCGGTCGCCCGGATTTCGTGCACCGGCCGGTTGAGTCCCGAAGCGCAGCCCGACAACACGGCCACCACGCCGATCCCACACCACACCCTCACCGCAGTCTTCATCGGAACCTCCTGAAGTTCGTGAGTGCCCCAAAGGCATTCCGAACCGCCTCAGGCTAGCACGCGGAACGCGGCGTTGACTCCCCGGCTCGCGGCAACGCATGCTCCATGAGTGGGGTCGGCGTCCTGGAACCGGTTCGTATATTCACTAAGGGGGGACGACCTTGGCACTCTCGCTCAAGCCGCAGCACCTGCAGCGTTACCGCGACATCGCCCGCCTGTTCCTCAAGTACGGCCGCGGCGACCTCCTGAGCAATTCCGGCATCGAGGACGTCCCTCCGGACGAAACTCCACCGTCGGACGCAAGCACGGCGGCCGGTCCGGGATCCTTGGAGGCGACCGACGCCACAAAATCCGATCTTGCCGCGGCGTTGGCGGACGACCTCGAGAAGCTCGGGCCGACGTTCGTCAAGATCGGCCAGTTCCTCTCGACGCGCGCGGACATCCTGCCCGCCGATTACATCGCCGCGCTTGCGCGCCTGCAGGATCATGTTGCACCGTTCCCATTCGCCGAGGTCGAGAAGATCGTCGAGCAGGAACTGGGTGCGCGGATTTCCAAGGCGTTCGTCACCTTCGAGGATATCCCGCTCGCGGCCGCGTCGCTCGGCCAGGTTCACCGCGCGGAACTGCGCAGCGGCATGCTGGTCGCGGTCAAGGTGCAACGCCCGGAGATCCGCGAGCGCATTCTCGAGGACCTCGAGGCGATCGCCGAGATCGCCCAGTTCATGGACCAGCACACGGAGCTCGGCAAGCGTCAGCACTTCGCGGAGATGTTCGACGAATTCCGCAAGAGCCTGCTGCGCGAGCTCGACTACCGGCTCGAGGCGCGCAATCTCTCGCTGATGGCGGATCACATGGCCCCGCTCTCGCGCATCCTGGTGCCGCGGCCGGTCGAGGACTACGTCAGCGCGCGCGTGCTCACGATGGAATTCGTGGAGGGCCGCAAGGTCACGTCCCTGAGCCCGCTGGCCAAGTTGGAGATCGACGGCGTGCCCCTCGCCGAGGAACTGTGCCGCGCCTACCTGCGCCAGATCCTTGTCGACGGCTTTTTCCACGCCGATCCGCATCCCGGCAACGTCCTCCTGACCGATGATGGGCGGGTGGCGCTGATCGACCTCGGCATGATCGGCCAGATGGCGCCCGCGATGCAGGAGCACATGCTCAAGCTGGTTCTGGCGGTCAGCGAGGGCCGCGGCGAGGACGCCGCCGGCGAGGTCATCAAGATCGGGACGCCGGTCGAGGATGCCGACGCCAGGACGCTGCACAAGAAGATCGCGGAGATGGTCCTGCAGTTCCAGGGCCTGCGCATGAAGGACATCGCGCTCGGCCGCTTCCTGTTCGAGGCCGCGCGCGTCGCGTCCGACGCGGGCTACCGGATGCCGCGCGAGCTCACGATGCTGAGCAAGACCCTGCTCAACGTCGACGAGGTGGCCCGCCAGCTCGACCCCGAGTTCGACCCCAACGCCGCGATTCGCCGCAACGCCTCGGAGATCATGCGCGAGCGCATGGTCAAGGAGCTCTCGCCCGGCCGGATCTTTGCGGGCCTGCTCGAGGCCAAGGAGTTCGTCGAGAAGCTGCCGCGGCGTCTCAACCAGCTGATGGACGCAGTGTCGGAGAATCGCGTGCGCATCAAGGTCGACACCATCAACGAGGTGCTGCTGATGGAGGGCCTGCAGAAAATCGCCAATCGCATCACGCTCGGCCTGATCATCGCATCGATGATCGTCGGCGCCGCGATGTTGATGCGCGTCGAGACGCGTTTCCGGATCGCGGGGTATCCGGGGCTGGCGATCCTGTTCTTCCTGGTGGCGGCGACCTGCGGAATCATCCTGGCGGCCAACATCCTGCTCAACGACATGAGGGCGCACAAGGAGAAGGTCCGGGCCGCGCAGCATCTACGCGAGCGCGGGGAAGGCGAGGGGCCGTGACGCACCCATCACGGAAAACGCCCCCGCCGTTGGAGGCGAGGGCGCATGCGAGCGTGCCGAGGGTGTGCTGTCGTGCGCTCAAGCCGCCGAGCTCTCGGACCAGTAGAGCAAGGAGGCGAGCTCATCCACGGCGCCGGCGAACGTGCCCCACTCGAACCGGTCCGTCGATTGCCGCGCGGCCGGCAGGAGCGATTTCAGCATTTCGACGGAGCTGGACGCCGCATTGGAGACGAGGCGGGTGTCGCCGAGCGCGGCCAGGCCCGATTCCACATCCTGCAGCGCCGCGAGCAGACTTGCGCGGTCGCCCTCCGGGTGCGGGGTGATCAGGTGACGTCGTGCGCTACTCAGCTTCTCGGAGGCGATCTCGAATCGGTTCATGCGGGGTCTCCCGATCCAAAAGGACCATGGCGGTGGCGTCTGAGAACCGATGCTTTGCAGGGATCGGGCCGAAGGACCACTGTCTCCAGGTCGCGGATCGTTCAGCAACGCATATAGTCACTAAATGATTTAACAACAACATATTAAGACTGGCGAATTCGCGCAATGGATCGACGTCGGGCTGTGGTGGAATGTGGCGATCCAACTTTTGTACCCCACTCGCGTGCCGGATTCCACAATCTACAAACTTGGCAATCCCTTGGATTGACAGTCGAACTCCCGAAGCCTGAGTTTCTGGAGATGAACGATCCCCGCAAGTCCCCCGAGCCCAGCCCTCCCGACCATGACTCCGAGATCGACGAGGCGCTCGACGAGTCGTTCCCCGCGAGCGACCCGCCCGCGCATTCCCGCGAACCCGAGAAGCAGGAAGATCCGCCGCGACCAGGACGCGAGCAGGAAAAGGAACAGGACCCTCCGCGGAACGACCCCGACCCGCCGGATTGATCGCGTCTAGGGGGATCCTTCCCACGACCCCGCGCACTCTGACCCACCTCCGCCACGCTTGAAATTCCCGGCTTTGCATTCCGCACGCGACCCGCCCGGGACGCGATGCATCCGGCGAAAATTCGTCCTCCCAAACCGCATTCTGCGACTCGCCGCGCTCGCTGCTTTCGGCACGCGTCCTGCTCAATGGCCTTGTGTTCGCAGGCATCATTCCCGGTTCCATGGAGGACGACGATGAGCTTTGCCCAGCTTCGTGCAGGTACGATTGTCGCCGCGGTCGCCGCGGTCGTGGTGATGGTCTCCGGATGCGGTTCGCTGCCCACTTCGCCCGTCGCGGTCTCACCAGGCGCTGGCGTGCGCGCGAGCAATGAATCGCAGGGCGCGATGGCGTCCACCATGCCGTCCGATGAGACCGCCGACGGCCAGGGCGGCAGCGAGACGCCTCCCGCAGGATCGAGCGCACCCGCGACCGGGGCGCCCATTCGCCAGGTCACGAGCCTGCAGGATGGTGGCAGCGCCTCCCTGCGCAATGGCCGCTGGCAGATCGACGTGCCCACGGGCGCGGTCGAAGGCCCCGCGCGCATCGCGCTCACTGTGGCCAACGCGAAGAGCTTCGAATGCGCGCTCGAAATCCTGCCGTCCACGAAGAACCAGTTCGCCGTCCCGGTCAAGGTCACGGTCTTCTGCCATGGCGGGAATCCTTCACGCCTGGCTAATTTCACGCTCTTCTGTTTCGACGATGCCTCGCAGCTCTGGGTCCCGGTCGAGGACGCGCGGGTCGACACCAAGAAGAAGACGGTCACGGCCTCGATCGCCCATTTCGGGAGATACCGCGTCGGCCCCGCCGGGACCAGTATCGGGCTGTAAGGCAGACCATTCGCACGGTGGCAGGAAGGCGGCGGGACCCCGGGCGGGGGGCCCGCCGTCGCAATCCAGGGTGCGTCCTCAGCGCGTCCGTGACACTTTCCCGGCCCCTCCGTAGACTCCTCTGCCATGAACGCTGAAAGCGTCGTCCTCAGCCGTCTCGTTTCCTGGGCCGTCCCCGCCCGCGCCGCGGACTGGGACACCCTCTATGCCGAGCAGCTCCCACGCATCTACAACTACTTCCGCTACCGCGTGGGGCCGGACCTGGCCGAGGACCTGACCTCCGAAACCTTCGAGAAGGCATGGCGCGGGCGCCACACCTAC
>JBKJOC010000240.1:0-3554 GCA_046595725.1 Candidatus Eiseniibacteriota bacterium | reverse complement strand
GGTGCGAAGGTGAGGATGGCGTGTTCCTCGCCACGGACTGTTTCGTCCACTCCTTTGGCTTCGGGGCCGAAGAAGCCGCCATCGGCGAACCCCGCGGCCCCGAAGCCAAAGGAGTGGACGAAACAGTCCGTGGCGAGGAACACGCCATCCTCACCTTCGCACCCGATGTTCCGCCCCCGATCACCCGCAAGCACGCGACCAAGGTGATCGTGGAACTGGAAGTGAAGGAGTTGGTGATGAAGCTGGCGGACGGTGTGGAGTACCTGTTCTGGACCTTCGGTGGCGAGGTGCCGGGCAAGTTCATCCGGGTCCGGCAAGGGGACCTTGTGGAGTTCCACCTGAAGAATGATCCGTCGAGCAAGATGCCGCACAACATCGACCTGCACGCCGTCACCGGGCCTGGCGGCGGTGCAGCCGCGTCGTTCACCGCGCCGGGCCACACCTCGACGTTCTCGTTCAAGGCGCTCAATCGCGGGCTGTACGTCTACCACTGCGCCACCGCGCCGGTGGGCATGCACATTGCGAACGGGATGTACGGGCTGATCCTCGTCGAGCCGAAGGAGGGCCTGCCGAAGGTCGACCGCGAGTACTACATCATGCAGGGCGACTTCTACACGAAGGGCAAGAACGGCGAGCCCGGCCTGCAGCCCTTCGACATGGAGAAGGCCGTGCGGGAGGAGCCCGAGTACGTCCTGTTCAACGGCTCGGTCGGGGCGATCGCCGGCGACAATGCGCTCAAGGCGAAGGTGGGCGAGACGGTCCGCCTGTTCATCGGCAACGGCGGCCCGAACCTGGTGTCCTCGTTCCACGTCATCGGCGAGATCTTTGATCGCGTGTCGGTCGAGGGCGGCGAGCTCGAGAACCACAACGTGCAGACCACGCTCGTGCCGGCCGGCGGGTCCACCATCGTCGAGTTCAAGGTCGAGGCGCCGGGGACGCTCATCCTCGTGGATCACTCGATCTTCCGCACGTTCAACAAGGGCTCGCTCGGCATGCTTAAGGTCGAGGGAGGCGAGGACAGGGCGGTCTACTCGGGCAAGCAGTCGGACGAGGTCTACCAGGCCGAAGGCGGCGCCATCCAGACGGTCGACGGCGACGCCCCGAAGTACGCGCCGGCGGCGAACAAGGCCGAGCGCATCGAGCGCGGACAGCGCGTTTTCAACAGCATCTGCGCGGCGTGCCACCAGCCGAGCGGCCAGGGCATTGCCGGCGCCTTCCCGCCGCTCGCCGGCGCGGACTACCTGAACGCCGACAAGGCGCGCGCCATCAGCGTCGTCATAAACGGCCTGTCCGGCAAGATCCAGGTGAACGGCAAGGACTACAACAGCCTCATGCCGGCCTTGAGCCTGTCCGACGAGGACGTCGCCAATGTGCTCACGTTCGTCTACAGCCAGTGGGGGAACGCGGGGCACGAGGTCAAGCCGGGCGAGGTCGCGGTGCTGCGCGCGGCGCACAAGCCGGGAGGCAAGTGAGACGACTCGCCCTCGTTCTCGCCTTGCTCGTGGCGGCGCCCGCAGGGGCGCTCACCGTGGGCGGCGTTCCGCCGGGGATGGCCCTCGTTCCCGGCGGCACGTATCGGCCTCTCTATCGCCAGCCGGTCAGCGGCGCGAACCGCGACACGGTGCTGCGCCGCATCGTGCCGGTCGACGTCGCCCCGTTCCTGCTCGACCGCTTTCCGGTGACGAACGAGGAGTATCTCGCGTTCGTGCGGGCGCATCCCGAGTGGCGACGCTCGCGGGCGTCGCGGTTGTTCACCGACACCTCGTACCTGTCGCACTGGCGCGGCGATTTCGACCCGGGGCCGCGCGCGCCGGCGCACAGCCCGGTGGTGCACGTCTCGTGGTTCGCGGCGCGCGCCTGCCTGGCCACCCAGGGCAAGCGCCTGCCCACGGTGGCGGAGTGGGAGCGGGCCGCGGCTGCCGACGAGGCAAGGGCCGACGCGTCGCGCGACGCGCGCTTCCTCGAGCGCATCCGCGCGTGGTCGGCGCAGCCCACGCCCGACGTCCTGCCCGCCGTGGGCGGCCGCTTCCGCAACCTGTGGGGGATCGAAGACCTGCACGGGCTGGTCTGGGAATGGGCGCTCGACTTCAACTCGGCGCTGGTCTCGGGCGAGTCGCGCGGTGACGCATCCCTCGAGCGCGGCCTGTTCTGCGGCGCCGGCGCGACGAATGCCGGCGACTTCGGCGACTACGCGGCGTTCATGCGCTTCGCCTACCGGGCGAGCCTGGAGGCGCGCTACACGACGGCGAACCTGGGCTTTCGCGGCGCGCGCGACGCCGGCGGGGCCGCGGAGGTGAAGCGATGAGAGTCCGGCTCGGCGTTGTTCTCGTTCTCGTCCTCGCGCTCACCGGTTGCGCGCGATCGCCCGCGGGCGACCGCGACGAGGCGTCGACCGGGGTGACTGCCGCCGCGGACAGCGCGACGGCCCAACCGTCGCTGTTCGAGCTGTCCTTTCCGCTGACCGATCAGGCCGGGCGAACGCGACACCTCGAGGAGTTCCGGGGTGCGCCGTTCGTCGCCAGCATGATTTACACGAACTGCACCTCGGTGTGCCCGCGCGTGACGGCAGACCTCAAGTCCCTCGAAGCGGCGCTCCCCGTGAACATCCGGGCGCATACGCGATTCGTCCTCTTCTCCCTCGATCCCAAGCGCGACACGCCGGAGGCGCTGAGCGGCTTCGCCCGGGAGCACGGTCTCGATCTCGCGCACTGGACCCTGCTCGCCGCCGGGCCGGACGACATGCGCACGCTGGCCGCCGTGCTCGGCATGAAGTACCGGCCCGACGGGGCAGGGGAGATCGCCCACTCCGCGCTGATCCTCGTCGTCGACGGGGGCGGCGTGGTGCGCCACCGCCAGGTCGGCGTGACCGACGACGTGGCGCCGCTCGTCGCCGCGGTGCGCGGAGTGGACTGACCCGCGTCCGGCGTCTCGCCCCGCCGCATTGCAAATCGTATCGCGGCGACGGGTCGTTTCGGCGGCCACGCCCTTGCCTGCCCCCGGGCGCCCCTGCTGAGCTTGAGCACGTCAACAAACACCTTGGAACAACCTCACAAGGACTTGGACGCGCGCACACCGGCGATGGCCACCGCTGCCGAGGAATCCCTCGTATATCGCCTGCCGGGGCCGGTCTACCGGGGCCTGATCGAGACCTACCCGGAGTTCACGCGCGCCACGCTGCAGCACTTCTGCGGCCGGCTGCGGGAGGCCGGATGCGAAGGCTGCTCGCGCGCGGACGACGTGGGGTCGCGCCTGGCAGGCAAGATCCTCACGCTGGGGGACAAGTTCGGCGACGCGATCCCGGTCACCCGCAAGGAGCTGGCGGAGCTCTCGGGCACGACTGTGGAGACCGCGATCCGGGTCACGCGCGAATTCGAGAAACTCGGCTGGCTCCGGCTGGCCCGCGGCCAGGTCACGATCAAGGACCGCGCTGCCCTCAAGCACCGCACGCTCGGAACCGAAAGCCGGGTGAGCGTTCCCGGTTTCCCGGCCGGATGAGGTCCGCGCACGACTGGCTGATACTTCACGCGCGGCATGGCCGCGCCACCCGGCCTCCA
>JBKJOC010000040.1:0-2633 GCA_046595725.1 Candidatus Eiseniibacteriota bacterium | reverse complement strand
ACCTGGGTCGCCGAGCCGAGCGAGACGGCGATCGCGAAGTCCATCTGGTTCTTGCGCGCGAGCTGGAGCGCGACCAGGTGCTCGGCGAGATTGCCGATGATCGGGATCAGGATGATCCCGAGGAAGAACTCGCTCACGCCGAGCTGGTGCACCACCGGCTCGACCGCCCCCACCAGGATCTCGGACACCCAGGCCAGCGCGCCGGCGGTGATCACCAGCAGGGTCAGGGGCCGCGACCAATGCTGCTTCCTGGCTGCGCCCTCTGCCGACTCGGTGTGCATCTGGTCGCCCGAGCGCACGCTGCCATCGAGCGGGCGCGTCATGTCGTAGAAGACCGAGAGTCCGTAGAGCGCGATCAGGAGGCCGGCAACCCAGAGCGAGACGTTCTCGATCGGCATCAGGTTTTGGGCCAGGTGCTCGCCCCCGGCAAGGAAGGCGAAGGTCGCGGGCACCAGCAGGCCGATCGTGGCCATCAGCAACTGGACGGCGTTCATTCCGGCCGAGCGCGGATCAAAGCGCTGGATGCCGTGCTTGACCCCGCCGACGAACACGCTGGCGCCGAAGACCAGGAGGATATTCCCGATGATCGAGCCCGTGATCGACGCCTTGACGAGGTCGATCAGCCCGGCCTTGAGCGCGAAGATACAGATGATGATCTCGCCGACATTGCCGACCGTGGCGTTGAGGATGCCCCCGACGCGATGACCGAGGTGGGCGCCCAGTTCCTCGGTCGCAGCACCGAGAAGCGCGGCCAACCCGAGAATCGAGAGCGCGGCCACGCTGAAGACCACGAGGGGAGGGGCGCCTGAGAACCTGAGGATGATGGCCGCGACGGTGGCGATCGCGGTGAGGATGAGGGCCAAGCGTCCGTGCATGCCGGGCAGTGTAGGGCCAGGGCCCCGGGTGCCGCAAGTCCGCGCCCGCATTGTGCTAAGGTGCCTCCTCGCACCCCCCCACCCATGGAGGTTCCCGCGGTTGGACCCGACTCGCGACCCCCCCGCTGCCGATGCCCCGGCACATGCCACGTCCCCATTCGTACCGGAGATAGGCACGGTTCGAGCGGCGGGGCCACGGCTTGCTCCCGCGGTCCTCGAGCGGGTACGCGCGCAGGAACCGGCGGCGCTGGGCGAGTTCTTCGAGACCTACTTCGACCGGATCTACGCCCTGGTCCATCGTCTGCTCGGGGACCGCGCGCAAGCCGAGGACGCGGCGGCGGAGGTCTTCCTGCGCGTCCATCGCGCGGCCGGCCGGCTCGATCCCGAGCGCGACCCGATGCCCTGGCTCGCGACCATCGCGACCAACGTGTGTCGCGACCTCTGGCGCTCGGCGGCCGAGCGCATGCGGAGGGCTTCGATCCCGGTCGACGACCCCGTGCTGCGCGAAAGCCTGAGCACGGGCGTGAACGATCCCGAGCGTGACCTGATCGGCGCCGAGCGCGAGCGCGCCGTCCAGGCGGCGATCGCGGACCTGCCCGAGGACCTGCGGGCTTCGGTGTTGCTGTTCGACTACGCCGGCCTGTCGCACGAGGACATCGCCGCCGCGCTCGGCATCACGCACGACGCGGCACGGAAACGGCATTCACGCGCGCTGGCTGCACTCGGCCGCGCGCTCAAGGATCGGCTGGGATGACGACACCCGAGGACGAGATCACGGGCTCTTTGGAGGAGGCGGCCGCGCAGCGCGGGCGCGAGGCCCTGCGTGCGCTGCCGCATGCGGCCTCCGACCCTGCGTTCCGGGCGCGCCTCAAGGAGGCCTTTACCTCGGGCGGGATCAGTGCCGAGAGGCCCGTCGCCTCCCGGCGTCCGGCCGGGCGGGCGTCGCGGTTTCCGCTCGGGCTCGCCGCGGCGGCCGCCGTGCTGGTGGCGTTCGCCTTCCTCGCCGCGTTCAACCCGGGACCGCAGTGGCGCGTGGCGCAGATCCAGGATGCGCACGGCAGCGTCCTGATCAACGGCGAGCCCGTGCCCGCCGACGACCTCGAGAGCCTGAACGAGGCGCTCGTGGGCGGAGCGACGCTCGAGTGGAGCGGCGAGGGCGACCTCGAGCTGGTCTCGCCCGGGCAGGTCGCCCTTGGAATTGCATCCGGCACCCGCATGACCCTGCCGGCGCCGCCGCCGCGCTGGTTCTTGAGGCAGAGCGAAGGCCGCGTCGAGGCGGGGACGATCCGTCTCACCTCGGGCCCGCGCTTCCATGGCGCGCACCTGTGGATCGAGACGCCACAGGCCCGGGTCGAGATGACCGGCACCACGTTTGCCGTGATCCAGGAACCGATGGGGACCTGCGTCTGCGTGCTCGAGGGCGCGGTGCACGTCCGCGCGGGGGCGCACGACATGGGAATGATCCCCGCGGGTCAGCGCCAGGTCGTGTTCGCCGACGGGAGCCCGACCGAGCGCGCGGAGATGCGGCCGATCGAAAAGGTGAAGCTCGGGGCGATGCGCGCGGCGATGCGCGCGGAGCTCGTGAAGGACTAGCCGGCGCTTCTCCGGGCGACCGCGGCCACCTCGGCCGCGGCCACGAGGTCGTCGACGTTGAACACGCCCTCCTCGAGCCAGGTCAGCCGGCCTTCGAGCACGTCCTTCGCCGTCCGGTAGCCCATTTCGTCGTCGTTGTCCGCCACGCGGCGGAACGACTCCTCG
>JBKJOC010000019.1:0-5890 GCA_046595725.1 Candidatus Eiseniibacteriota bacterium | reverse complement strand
ATGCGGCGCTCCGGGAGTTGATCGAGAAATACGCGGAGGGCTACGCCTACCAGGTTGCAATCGTGTACGGCATTCGCGGCGAGGCGGATTCGGCCTTCGAGTGGCTGGAGCGGGCCTGCGCGCAGCGGGACGGCGGTCTCACAGCAATGAGTTCCGAGTCGGGCTTGCGTTCCCTCGTCGGCGATCCGCGGTGGGGTGCACTTCTGACGAAGGTGGGGCTCGAGGGGTCGCAGTTCTCCGCGGAGATTGCCCCGATTCCGTAGGCGGTTCGCCTAGGCTGCGTGAGTTGCACGCGCCTTCTCGAATGCGGCCGGTCTGACCGATCGAGCGCTCCCCCCAAAACGCAAAAACCTCCCCCGCCCGCAGGCAAGGGAGGCTCAGACCGCACACAGCCACATTTGGCTCCCCTTCCTTTACTCGTATCGAACTCTCCTCATGGAGTCCCCCGCGGCGACACTCATGCGGGTAAAGGGGTTAGCCGAGCTGAGCCTGAAAACGTGAGCAGCGCGGCAGGGCGGGAATGGCCCCCGTCCGGGTAAGACGCCGGGGATGATCGGTTGGCCGGCCCGGTTCCGCGCACTCGCGCCGCCCACGGTCGTCGGGTCGCTCAAGAACTGCGTGCGTCGAGATCAAGAAGGATCAGGGGTCCGTGCATTCCCAGGATCTCGGTTCAACGCCGCGGCGTCCGCGGTGTGATACACGCGGCAGCCGGAGTCCGGGCGGCGGACGTCGGTTGCCCTGGGACCGTGGGCAACGGCAAACGGGGGACAAGCAGGACCCGGATCGGTCCGGCAAGCGCACCGAGGCGCCGAATGGCGCAGTCGACCCCGGAGAGCAAGGCGCGAAAGCCAGCGAAGCCACGCCGCGGTGCCGTCGCCGCGATGCACGACCGGCCAACGAATGCGCCGCCGTGCCGCGCGCGACAAAACCCATCGCCGACCTATGCAAGAACGCAACTCTCGTCACGGTGGCCCCGAGCTACGCGTGGGTCAGTGCGCGCCAAGTCTGGGAATTCGGAACGGTGGACTTCTCCACCGGATCAATTCACATCGACGCCTACATGCTGGGGCCGCGGCGCCCCGCGCCAAGCGGAGAAACGCCGGCACGATCTCGCGATGTGCCGGCAATTCACCTGCAATGGACGGTGGCTCGCCTAAGGGGCGATCACGAGCTTCGTCATGCGGGTCTCGCCGCCGATGCTGAGCCGTGCGAAGTAGACCCCACCCGCGGCGCGGGCCCCGTTGGTGCTCCTGCCGTCCCAGACGACCGCCTGGTGGCCTGCCATGACCCTGGCATCCAGGAGCCTCGCCACGCGTCGTTCTGTCACCCCGTAGATCTCGAGCCGCACGGATGCGGGCTTCGGCATATCTAAGCCGAACGTGAGCCGACCACGCGACGGATTCGGGCTGGCGGCAAGCGCAAGCGTCGCGGTCCCGAGCGATCCCACTCCGGCCGCTGTTTGGTGGTGACGTTCTCGACTTGACGAAGGGGTCGGGCTAGGATCACCTCGCTGTTGCGGCGCGCCCTCACGGCCGAAACTCGACACCTCTTCGGAGGCTGACACTCATGACTCTCGATTCTGAAGCCGGCGTCGACACGCTGCGGCTCGCCGTGGGCAGCATCCGCGGCCCCAAGCTTGAGGCCGTGCGTCTCGCCGCGGGCCGTTTGCTACCCACGCTGCCATCGGGACGGGCGGCTTTCCGAGGCTTCGAGGTGTGGTCGGCCGGCGTGGACTCCGGCGTCGCCGAGACCCCACTGGACCTGGACGCGCTGGTGGAGGGCGCCGCGCAGAGGGCGCGTCGAGCCCTCCGCTTGGCCGGCGAGCAGGGCTTCGTCCCGCACTTCAGCATCGGGCTCGAAGGCGGAGCCTGCCGCGGACCGGGAGGACATCTGTATCTCCAGTCGTGGGCCTGCGTGAGCGACGGCCGGCGCGAGTCGTTCGGCGGCGGGCCCGCGCTCCTGTTGCCACCCGTGTTGGTCCAAAAGCTCGTGGCCGGCGCGAGCCTGGCTTCGGCGATCGACGAAGTGACTGGCAGCCACGACGTGCGCAGCCGCGGGGGCACGTTCGGAGTCCTCACCCGCGACCGCCTGGACCGTGCCGCTATCTTCGAGGCCGCACTCGTGTGTGCGTTCGCACCGTTCGATCTCCCGGAGTTGTACGCGCAGTTTCACGGCGGGGATCGAGAAGACCAACCGACGCCAATCCTCTATGAACCCTATGCGTGCTGAGCGAGGCCCCATGAATCCTTCGGACAATGCTGGGACGGGCGGCCCACAGTTCGAGCTGCTGAAGTTCGCACGCCTTCCGGTGGAGGAGCAACGCCGCCGGTCCGCGGCATTCCATGAGGCGATGCGAACCAGGCGGTCGGTGCGGACATTCTCGACGGATCCTGTTCCTTTCGATGTGATCGAGAACGCCATCCGGGTCGCCGGTAGCGCGCCCTCGGGGGCAAACCAGCAGCCCTGGGTGTTCGTCGTAGTCATCGACCCCGTGACGAAGCGGCAGATTCGGGAGGCGGCGGAAGTCGAAGAGAGGGAGTTCTACGACCGCCGGGCCCCAGACGAGTGGCTTCGGGCATTGGAGATTCTCGGGACGGATTGGCGGAAGCCGTTCCTAGAGGACGCACCGTGTCTGGTCGCCGTGTTCAAGGTGGACTATGGCCTGCGCGTGGACGTGGACGGGCATGAGGTTACCACGAAGCACTATTACGTCACCGAGTCGGTGGGCATCGCGTGCGGCATGCTGCTCGCCGCGCTGCACGTGTCGGGACTCGCGACCCTCACCCACACTCCGAGCCCGATGGGATTCCTGGCCAGGATCTTGGAGCGCCCCAAGAACGAAAAGCCCTTCCTCTTGGTTCCTGTCGGCTATCCTGCGGAGTCGGTAATCGTACCTTGCATTGCGAAGAAGGATCTTTCCGAGACGATGCGCGTCGTGGGTTGAGGCGGTACCGAGCAACAGGAGACAGGCCTCGAATGACGAAGCGCACGAAGCGGCGACCGCGCAGATCCAGGATCGGCGCTCCAGCCAGTGGGAGCTTCCGGGTGGCCATCCCGAAGTTTGCGCCCGTCTACATGGACAAGGTCGCCAGAGCCCTTCCCTGAAGCGCGGGAAGTCCGACTCCGGCGGGCCGCCGAACTGGTGCACTTAGGAGACGTTTCCTTCGGACTATTTATCGGCGCATCCGAGGCGCTCTCCGATTCTTCGGGCTAGCTCCGGGTGCTTCTGGGGCCAGCCTGTTAGCATGTGAAGATCCTTCATCGGCGGCAGCACACGTCGATTGGGCCCATCCAACCTGTCGATCCTCAACGTCGGCTTGTCCGCCACTAGGCGTCCAGCGAGGAATTCAGCGCCGGGCTTGCGTTCCCTCGTCGAAGATCCGCGGTGGGGTGCGCTGCTGACGAAGATGGGGCTCGAGGGGTCGCGGTTCTCCGCGGAGATTGCCCCGATTCCGTAGCCAGTTCGCGTACGCTGCCTGAGTTGCCCGCGCCGTCACGAATGCGGCCGGCCTGACCGATCGAGCGCTCACCCCAAAATGCAAAAACCTCCCCCGCCCGCAGGCAAGGGAGGCTCAGACCGCAGACAGCCACATTTGGCTCGCCGCAATGGTCAGTGTACGAGCCGCGTAAGTCATTGCAGTGCAGCGGTCTCATCAGCGGACGACGATCCCCTTCGCTGAGAACACCCCACCCCGACTCGCCCCCTCACCGCGTTAGCAGTACGGCCTTCCTCTGGCTGCTGAACGGGCCCGCCTTCATGCGGTAGAAGTAAACGCTCGAAGCAACGCGGCGGCCGTCCTGATTTCGGCCATCCCAGACCACAGCGTGCGGCCCTGCTGGGAGAAGTCCGTTCTGGAGGACCCTAACAAGACGCCCTGAAACTTCGTAGACGCTGATCGAGACCCGCACCTCACTGGCCAGGGTGTAGTCAATCGTGAACTCCCGGGCACTTGGATTCGGTCGGGCATTGCCAGAACCGAATTGCCAAGTCGGAGCGACGACGATGGCGACTGCGCTCGTCTCCTTCGTGACAGGAATGGCCGCCTTGAATCGGCCGCGTGCCGTCAAGAGGAGCTCGCTCGTCAGCCCTTTCATCGCTCCCGGTGCCTGGCGTTAGACACGAGATCACCTCACGTGATCAGCGACAACCATTTCTTCCGAGCGTGTTGCCTCAAGACCGGATGTTACCCCGAAGCCGCCGAGACGTCGTGAGCTTCGACTTCCCCAAAATCAGGCTCGGCGAACAGAAGCCGTCTCGCTTCCGCGGTGCGCCAGTCTTGAACGCGCCGCTGGAGAGTTCGAAGCTGGCCGTCTGGAAAGACCCCTGGGTGTTCGAGTTGAAGTCGCCCGAAGAGTTCCTTGGCCGTTCGATCGGGCTGGGCCGTTAGCCAGCGGCTGACGAGCGGCCAGGCGGTCTCGAACGGATCCGGACGGGTACGCCAGTCATGAAGCGGCCTGGGTCGGGCACGATGAGTCGGCCGAACCTCGCCCTTCTTCCATGCCGTGGCGAGGCTCGTCAGGAAGCCCTCCAGTTCGGGGTCTCGAACCGGAAGTAGTGCGGGCGCCCCGCCGGCTGCGAGCTCGGCGAGATGCTGCTGCATTGTCCTGATCTCCTCGAGAAGTCGGAGCGGATCTAACGAGGCGGCGACGGTGCGCAGCTTCTCCTTGATATCCGCCGGGACTGCTTCCGACAGCAGCAGCCTGGCGCTGGGCGTTGCGGGAGGGTGGTAGCGCTTCACGACCCGCGCACCGACTCTCGTCTTCGAGGCCAACTTGAAGGACGGCTGGAAGAAGTTCACGAAGAGCCTTGCCGCGGCGTAGAGCCGGGCCATCACCCCGACTGCCGCAAGGCCCTCGAGCCGGCGGTATCCGACGAGCCGCCGCACGACCGAGCTATTCTTCTGCTCGACCCAGGGCTGGTCGTTCTTGCGGTACGGGCGTGAGCGAGTGAACTCGATCGCGTGGTCACGGCAGTAGCCCATGACCGTCTCATTCATGAACTCGCTGCCGTTGTCGGTGTCGAAGCCACGCAGGGGGAACGGCAGCGCATTTCGAAGCTTTGTTAGACCCTCAACAATCAGCGCCCCATCGCGTACCACAAGAGCCAGGCACTCCGTCCAGCCACTCGCGATGTCGGTGACGGTCAGCGTGTGTGCAAAACTCCCAGCCGCGTTTTCACCGGAGTGCGAGACGAGATCGGCCTCCACGAAGCCCGGCAGTGGTTCGTTCCAATCGGCAAACGTCCGAACCGGGATATTGCGCTGGACCGACGTCAGGGCCTTCGAGCGTCGGTACCTGCGATCGTTCCCCTTGCCCCGTGGAATGACGAGCATGCGGTCGATGGTCGCCGCGCTCGCCGAAAGAACACCCAATCGCACCTTGCCATCCAGCCGCAGGTGGCCGTGTCGCTCTAGGGCCTCGAGCAGCGTCGGGATGAGAGGCTTGAGCCGCTTGCTGCACACTCGGTCCGAGGCTTCCCACAGCAGAACAAGCGCTTCACCGACGGCGTCGCCATAGCGACGGGGTCGTGGCTGCAGCGCCGCCGGCGGCTTCGGATTGCTCGACTTCAACAGCCGAATCGCGTGCTTGCGATGGTAGCCCGTCACCGCCACGAACTCATCCAAGATGCACCGCTTCGCGGCTCGCGACCCCGCCCGATACCGTGTGCCGATCGATCGGATTAACTCTCGACGACTTGCCATGCTGATCTGCCTCTCCATTGGCTCCCCCCCGCCGTCCTGGACGGCTGGTAGCAGAATAGATGAGGCAACAGGCCCCGCTCGGTAGCACTTTGAGCGAGTCAATGCGCTCGGAAGAAATGGTTGTCGCTGATCACAGCCTGTATCTCCGCATGTGCTATTGGGAGTACCGATACTTTTTTGCTTCCACC
>JBKJOC010000376.1:0-8068 GCA_046595725.1 Candidatus Eiseniibacteriota bacterium | reverse complement strand
GATGACGCGTTCTGGGAGACCGTGGCGGACCCGGGACCGGACGTGACCCTGGTTCTCGCCGCGTTCGAGGCCCGGCGCGAAGTGCAGGCGGGGCTCAAGCAGGTTTCGCCGAGGTGTCGGGAGCTCCTGACTCTCCTGTTCCTGAGCGATCCGACCCCGTCGTACGCCGAGATCGCGCATCGGCTCTCGGAACCCAAGGGCTCCCTCGGACCAACTCGGCAGCGCTGCCTGGCCAGCATGCTCAAGGCCCTCAAGAAACGTGGTATCAAGGCGCCCGCGGAATCCACCTTGGAGTCGAACGCACTCACCCCCCACGTTCGCACCCGGAGTCCTCGATGAAGCGACGTCAACAGGAAGCGGTCAAGGATGAGACGCACCCCTCGCCCGGGGGCTGGATGCTCTGGGCTCTGGGCGCGCTCGAGGAGGCCTCGGCGAAAGCGGCCGAACGCCATGCTCGCGGCTGCGCAACCTGCCGCGGGTTCCAGGAAGCGGCTCGCAGTGTGCTGCTTGCCGCGTTTCCAGGCACGTTCGAGCCCGTGCCGCGAGCGGTTCGTCGCCTTGCCGAAGCCGCATTCGCCTCGGCGCGGGCGCGGGTCCCAGCCAAGTTCACGACAGGATTCGCGCGCTTGCGCCTGGCACGCGCAGCCGAGGCGTTCAACGGGGGCGGTGACGCATTGGCCGCCGCCGGCCTGCGCGGTGAATTCGGGGCCCGTCGATGCACCCTCGAGGGCGGCGCGCACCGCATCGATCTCGAATGGATGCCCGAAGGCGGTGGCTGGAAACTCCGCGGGCGGGTCGCCACGGCGAAGCAAAGTGCGACCCCCCGACTCCTTTTCGAATTTCGCCGTGGGCGCCCGCGTCGAGTTGTCCCGGGGCCGCGCGGATTCTTTGGCCCCATTGCGCTGGCCAGCCCCGAGGTGCGCGTGACGCTCGAGAGCGCGACACGCTTGTTCCGGTCCGTCTGGGTTCCCCCGACGCCGCGCCCACGCCGCGTCCCGCGCGGCTGAGCCTCGCCCGGCCGCCACGGGAATCCTGCCATGACGTCGGGCACTCCGCTGCGCCGCGCTTCCCGCGTGGCGCGAGCCCGATCCTCCGCGGATGCGCTGATCGAGCGCGTCGAGCGCGCTCGCGCCGCTTCTGCGCAGAAGGGCCTGGCCGCCGCGGCGCGCGCACTCGTCCAGGTGAAGCGGGTCGCGGCGGACCGCGCCGCGAAATCCTTGCTGCGCGCGCGGCTGTTGCGGTCGCGCGCCCACGCGCTCCGCGCGCTCGGTCGCCACGCCGAAGCCTCGCGCGATTACCGCCAATCGGCCCGGTCATTCGAGGCCGCCGGCCTGCCCCTTGAATCCGCCCGGTGCGCCATCGGTTGGGTGGACGCGCTGATGTATCTCGGTCGCTACATCGAAGCGCGCCGCACGGCGGCGTCGGCGTTGCAGCGTTTCGCGCGCGCAGGAGAGCGCGCCGCGGCAGCCCGCTTGCTGAACAACGTGGCCAACCTCGAATACCGACTCGATCGCCCGCGCTGGGCGCTCGCGCTCTACGGGCGCGCGCGGCGTGGCCTTGGCTCCGGGCGGGGCGCCGACCGTGCGGCCCTGGCGCGAGTGGATGCAAACCGCGCCAACTGCATGGCCCTGGGGGGTCGGCCAAGGGATGCGGCTCGCCTGTTGCGCCATGCCCGCGACGCGTTCGAGCGCTCCGGACGCGCGCTCGAGGCCGCCGGTTGCGATTACGCTCTGGCCTATCTCCTGTTCCTTCAGCACCGCTATGCCGAAGCACTCTTCGCACTTGCGGCGCTCGAGCCCCGCTTCGAGCGCCTGGGCGCCGAGGATTACCGCGTCCTGCTCGACACTGACGCGAGCGAAATTTATCTCAGACTGGGGCGTCCCTCCGACGCGGCTACCGCGGCGGCGCGCGCCGCGGCGCGCGCGGGCGCGCTTGGCATGCGCTACGAGCGGGCGAAGAGCCTGTACTTCGAGGGAGTGGCCCATGCCGCGCGCGGGGCGTTCGCGGAGGCGCGCGTGCGCCTGGCCGACGCGACTCGCGGATTCACGCGCGAGGCCAACCAGGTCTGGGTCGGGCAATGCGAGCTCGCTCGTGCCGAGTGCGATCTGGCGGAGCGCCGCGGACTCCGCGCGCTCCGCGGCGCCCGGAGAGCGGCGGCGCGATTTGGGCGTGCCGGCGACCGGGTGCGCGCAGGCTTGGCGTGGGTGCTGGCGGGCCGGGCCGCGCTGGCCCTCGGACGCCCGACCGCCCGATTGCTCGCGCGCGCGGCCGAGCGGGCGCGGCGCCCGGATGCAACCTTCCTGGCCTTCCGCGTGGCCTGTCTCGAGGGGGACGCCGCGGTCGCGGCCCACGACCTGACCGGCGGGCGGCGGGCCTATGCGCGGGCGATGCGGATCAGCGAGTCGCTGGCGGGTCGCGTGCAGAGCGAACTATTCCGTGCCACCGACTGGACGGCGTGGGAGGACGCCTACCCGCGCATGGTCGCCCTCGAGCTCGCCGTCGGCCGGCCCGCGGGCGTGTTTCACGCGCTCGAGCGCGCGCGTGCGCGCGCTTTCGAACGCGTGGATTCGGGATCGCCCCGAGCGGGCCCCAGCGGGCGCCTCACGCCGCAACTCGAAGGTCGCTTGCGTGCGTTGGCGTGCCGGCTGGAGGCGCGCAGCTTTGGGCGTTCGCCCCGCTCGGCCGTTCCCGGGCCCTGGGTCGAGCCGCAGCAGCAGGAGCGCCGCGAGGTCGCGCGCCAGCTCGAGCGCGTCGAGCGCGAGGCGGGAGGTCGCCGCAGTGGCCGCGCGCTCACCCCGCCGACGCTTGCCGAGGCGCAGGCCTTGCTGGGACCCCGGGAGCTGGTGCTTGAATACTTCGTGCTGCCCGGTCGCGTGGGCGCGTTCTCGTTCGACGCGAAGGGGTGCTCTGTGCACGAGACGCTGCTTTCGGCGACCGCACTCGAAGTGGCGCTCGATGAGATGCGCTACCTCGCGCGCGGCACAGCGGGCAGGATCCCGGGCGCCGGGCCGGCGCTGGAGCGCGCGCTCGCGGAACTCGGAGGGGCCCTGCTCGCGGCACCGCTGGACGCGGCGCGACAGCGAGGCATCCAGCCCGGGCACCTCGTGATCGTGCCCTCAGGGGCTCTGGTCACCCTGCCGTGGTCGGCGATGGTCCCCGCCGTGGTTTCGGTGGTTCCGAGTGTGGCTTTCTGGCGCGCCGGGCGAACGCGCACGGTCCCCAGGCCCGAAAAGGTGGCTTACGCAGGCAAACCGCGCCCCGGCCCCATCGTACTCGTCGGTCTGGGCGGCAATCGCCTGCCCGCCGTCGAGCGCGAGATTGCGCACCTCGCGGGACTCGTGCCCGGCGCGCGGGTCCTGCTCGGGCGGGACGCGACCGTGGCAGGCTTACGTAAGGCGCTCATCGGCGCAGACTGGTTGCACCTGGCGGGGCACGGACGGCATGACGACGACCGGCCGGTGCTCTCCGGCGTGCGCCTCGCCGACCGCTGGGCGTACCTGCCCGACCTGGCGCCGGGGGGGCGCGCGCCGCGCACCGTGGTCCTTGCAGCATGCCGCACCGGCGAGCTGGTCGGCGGCTTTAGCAACGACTGGCAGGGTCTGGCGGGGGGACTTCTGCGGGCCCATTCCCGCGCCGTGCTGGCGAGTCTCTGGGATGCCGACGACAACGCCACATTTGCTTTGAGTGCCGCACTTTACGAGAGGCTGGTGCGCGGTGCGACACTCGGGGAGGCCCTCGTTGGCGCGCGCGCGCAGGCGCCGTGCGACGCGGCAACCCATTGGAATACAAACGCCTGGTCGCTCTTCGGGGACGCGGGAACTCGCCTCTCGGCGGCGCGCTCGCTGGCAGCTGTCCGGTCGTTGCCCGATCCACGGCTCGTGCTAGACTCGTAGCAGAAGTCGGCCTCACACTTGCGATCGGCCTCACACCTGCGGAGCGGATTCATGATTCCTCGCATCGGCCTGCGCCCATCTTCGCCGCGTTTCACCCTGCTCTTGCTCGCGTGTACCGCTGCGGGGTGCGCTCCCTCGAGTATTCCGATGGCGCCGCAAGCGCGCGTCGATGCGACCTACCGGGTGGCCAGCCCGGCGCTGGCGCCCGTCGTGGGCCAGTCTCTTCCCGGGCAGATCATCTGGTCGGCGAAGGACCTGAGCCACGAGGACCAGGTCGAGACCCAATACACGCTCAGCCGCATCGGCCAGGTCGGCACGGCCATCCTGTGCACCCTGCCGGCGGGGGCGGATCCGGAGTCGCTCTCGGCCCAGATGCTGGGTGACGCGCGCGTCGCGTGGGCGGAGCCGAACCGGTACGGGGAGACCGCCGAGTCGCGCGGCCACTCCTTCGCGTTCGATGATGGCATCGACGACCGGTCCGGTTACGTCGATCAGTTCGCCGCCGCTCGCGTCGGGCTGGCCAGTGCGCATGTCGCTTCGCGCGGACGCGGCATCCTGGTCGCCGTGCTCGACACCGGAGTAAATCCGACCCATCCGCTGCTGGCGACGCACCTCGTGAGCGGCTACGACTTCGTGGACAACGACACGGACCCGCGCGAACTCCCCGACGGAATCGATTCCGACGGCGACGGCCTGATCGACGAGGCGCTCGGGCACGGCAGCCACGTTACGGGGATCGTCGCCCTCGTTGCTCCCCAGGCGAAGATCGTGCCCCTGCGGGTGCTCGACAACGATGGCCGCGGCGATGCCTTCACGATCGCGCGCGCGATCGACTACGCCCGCCTGCGCGGGGCGGACGTGATCAACCTCAGCCTCGGCATGCTGGTCGACAATCAGACGATTGCGGAGGCGATCGAGCGCGCCCACCGGGCCGACATCGTGGTCGTGGCCTCGGCCGGAAACTGGGGCGCCGAGTGGCCCGAGGAATATCCGGCCGTAAACGAGCCCACGGTCGCGATCGCGGCCTCGGGCGCGGGCAATCGTCCGGCGTCGTTCACGAGCTACGGCAGCCACATCGCCCTGTGTGCTCCCGGGCAGGGGATCCGGAGCGCGTTCTGGAACGGCCACACCGCGCTCTGGAGCGGGACTTCGATGTCCGCGCCATGGGTTGCCGGCGGTGCGGCCCTGCTGATCGCCGCCCACCCCGATTGGTCGCGCAGCCAGGTGCTCGCGCGGATGCAGCAGACCGCGGCTCCGCTCGATCCCGCGGTGCCCGGGTCGACCACGGAATTCGGAGCCGGAATTCTCGATCTTGGGGCGGCGCTGGCCCCGGAGTTTCCCGGAGATCCGGGGCCCGTGGATCCCGGGATCCTTCGCCCCACTCGAAGGCCCTGATCCCGCTCCCGGGCCCCGCGCGCCCGGAAGCGGTCCTTCCCCGCATAACCCACCCGACAAAGCTGTATCTCGCCGCCCCTGCGCCCCACCTACCGCACAGGCTCAACCGTTCACGATCGGCTTCGCCAGGGCGACGCGGTCGGGAGGGGTTCCTTTGTCGTGGAGACTCGAATGCGGTCGACGTGCCGGGCGTTTCTGGGGCGCACACGGGCGGTTCTCGGTTCGTGGACGGTGGCATCGATCCTTGTTGGGACGGGGCTTTGCCATGGGGACACCGGCCAGGAGAACCATTGGGGCGGAACGGCCCGCATCGAGCGCTTCCATACCGACGATCTCTTTCCGGGCGTGGCCGAGCCCCGCCCCGACTGGGGGCTGCGGGCGACGGTCAAGGCGTCAGTCCGCGCGCACGTGGGGGGGCGCCTTCAAATCGTGCCCTGGGCGAAGCTGGTCGCGGAACGCTACGACAGGTGGACCCCGCGGAACCTCGAGCAATGGTCGCTCGGCACGGATCTCAGGGGGAATCGTTATCGCGTTCGTCTCTACGGTGAACGCACCAACGACGAATTGTCGTTCCCCGCAACCGACTCGGAGGGGGCGCTGCTCGATCGGTCCGCGCTCGGAGGCGACGTTCGGATCGACCTGATGCCCGGGTGGCGGGCGGACATGAAGGCGGAGTACGAGCGCGACGATTTCGTCCCGACCTACGACGAACGAGACGGCCATCGCTGGCTGCTTCGAACCGGATTGGAACGAATCATTGCGACGGGGCGAACCGTGAGCCTCTCGTACGAATACCGACGCGCGGACTCGGTGACACGTCTGTTCAGCTACCAGCAAAACGCCCTGCGCGGGCTGGTTGACTGGCCTCTGCCCTGGGGCGTGTCCGGGGAACTGGAACTGCAACTCGGCCTGCGCAACTATCGGACCGGGCAGTCGTTTGCGGAGAATTACGGCCGGGGCGATACCAAAGGACTCGTCTCCGCCACATTGGGGCACTCCATCGCGGGACCCGTGAGCGCCGAACTCTATGGCTCGTGGCGGCGCCGTGCCTCCACGCGGGAGTCCAAGGACTACGGTGTCTCCATGTTTGGTTTCGCCCTGAGCGCAACTCGAAAATAGTCAAGCGGGAGGTCAACATGCCAGATCATCGTTCGCCGCTCATTACCGTGCGGGGAATCGCCGCCGGAGTGCTTGTTCTGCTCGCGGCACCCTCGACCTCCCAGGCCCAGCTCGCGACATCCGCCTGGCCCATGTTCCACGGCGGGCCAACGCACCGCGGGTTGTCCACTGCGCCGAGCATCAACGTGCCGTTCGTGAAATGGTCCTTCCAGGCGGCGGATTCGATCATCCAGTCGTCTCCGGCCATCGGACCGGACGGGGCGATCTACTTCGGCGCCATCGACGGGCGCCTCTACGCCCTCGAGCCCAACGGCGCGCTGCGCTGGTCGTTCCTGGCCGGTGCCCCACTGCGCTATTCGAGTCCGGCGATCGCCGTCGACGGCACGATCTATGTCGGGGCGATGGACAGTACGTTCTATGCGGTGCGCTCGAACGGCACGTTGCGCTGGAGCGTGACCAAGGGAAACAACTTCCGCTCGTCGCCCCTGATTCTGCCCAATGGCGACGTGGTCGTGGGCAGCAGCGACTACAACCTCTACCGATTCACGGCGGCGGGCGCGCCGGTGTGGACGTTCCCCACGTTGAATTTCGTGCGCTCCTCGCCCGCGGTCGGCCCCGCGGGGGATCTCTACGTCGGATCCTGGGACACCAACATCTACGCGGTCACCGATGCCGGCCTCCTCCGGTGGTCGGGCACGACCGGCGGCGTGATCAACCTCGCCTCACCGACGGTCGGACCCGACTCGACGATCTATTGCGGAAGCCGCGACCGGACTCTCCGCGCGCTGCGCCCCGACGGTTCTCTGCGCTGGTCGTACACGGATACCACGAACATCGACACCACCCCGGCGGTGCGCGCCGACGGGGTGGTCGTGGCCGGCATGGGTTCGCACATCGTGGCACTTGACCCGGCGACCGGCCGCAAGTTGTGGCGAGTCTCGGCGCGGCACGAGGTCCGTTCGTCTCCAGCGGTCGCGAGCGACGGTGCCGTCTATTTCGGCTCGGACGACTCGACGCTCTACTGTGCGAACCCGAACGGGACCGTACGCTGGAAGTTTCTAACGAACTCGTCGATCCGGAGTTCGCCTGCGATCGGCGCTGACGGAACGGTCTACTTCGGCGCGGAGGACGGCCGCTTCTACGCGATCGGAGACGCGCTGGTCGGGGTCGGTGAGCCGCGCGGGCTCGAAGGCGTGGCTCTGCTCCCCCCGACGCCGGCGCCCGCGACGACGTCGGTCAAGCTGCGGTTTCGCGTGGCGGAGTCTCTCCGTGGTCGGCTCGACGTGTTCTCGGTGGCGGGCCGCCGCGTGGCGACGCTGTGGAGCGGGGCGGGCGCCCGCGCGGAGCTCTCGATCGCGTGGGACCTGCGCGATTTCCATGGCGGTCGGGTTGCGCCGGGAGTCTATCGCTTGCGGCTGACAGCGGGCTCAGCCCGGGCTCAGCGCTCCCTCGTGGTCCTGCCGTGAAGCTTGCTTTCGCCGCGCGTGTGCCACTGGCGGTGGTGGCGATCGCCGCCGCGGGTTGCGGTCTTGCGCGGGAGAAGGCAGCCACCGCTCCCGCCGGCAGTCCGCAGGTCTCGGGACGGGTGCTGCGTGCCGGCGTTCCCGTGGTCGGCATGACCACCTATCTCGCCGTGCACGACTCGCTCGAGGCGCCGGTGG
>JBKJOC010000348.1:0-5049 GCA_046595725.1 Candidatus Eiseniibacteriota bacterium | reverse complement strand
CTCGCGCGCGCCGTGCGCGTGACGCTCGGTCCGCGCGGCCGCACCGTACTGGTCGAGCGCGGCCCGGGCGGACCCTCGATCATGAATGACGGTTCGACGGTCGCGTACGAGGTCGAGCTGCCGGATCCATTCGAGAATCTTGGCGCACGGCTCCTGCGCGAGGCGGCGAGGAAGACGTTCGACGACGCGGGTGACGGCACCACCACGGCGACCGTGCTGGCGCAATCGATCCTCGCCTACGGTTTCACGCGGGTGGCGCAGGGCGCCGCGCCGATCCAGCTCAAGCGTGGCATCGAGCTGGCGGCCCGCGCCGCGTCCGCTCACGTTCGCGCGCAGGCGCGTCCGCTAACGACACGCGAGGAACGCCTCGCGGTGGCCGCGATCGGGGCCAAGGGGGACCTCGAGGTCGCGCGCATGGTGGAGGACGCTCTTCACCGGGTGGGGCCCGGGGGCGCGGTCTCGATTCGCGCGGGGCAGGGGCGTGAAAGCCGCCTCGACTTCGCGCCCGGACAGCGCTTCGAGAGCGGCTACTTGTCAGCCTACTTCGTCACCTCTCCCGGCGAGATGCGCGCGCTGCTCGACCAGCCGCTGCTGCTGCTGGCCGACCAGCGACTCGAGCGCGCGGAAGAGGTCGCGTCGGCGCTCGGGGCGGCGCAGTCGCTCGGCGTGCCGTTGCTCGTGATTGCGCAGGACATCGAGGGCGAGGCGCTGCGCACGCTCGTGCTCAACCAGCTGCGCGGGGTCGCGCGCTCGTGCGCGGTCCAGGCGCCCGGGACGCGCGGCCGGCGCCGCGCATGGCTCGAGGAACTCGCGGCCGCGACGGGCGCCACGCTGTTCGCGCCCGACCTGGGACGCCTGCCCGAGCAGGGGAGGCCGGACGACCTCGGCCGCCTCGAGCGCGCGCTGGTCGAGCGCGGTTCGACCACGCTCGTGTTCCGGGAGGATCTGCCGGCCATCGCGGGCGGCGTTGCCGTGATCGAGGTGGGTGGTGCGAGCGAGGGCGAGATCGAGGGCGCGCGCGCGCGCTTCGAGGACGCGCTCGCGGCGCTCTCCTCGGCGTTGGCCGACGGGATCGTGCCGGGCGGCGGGGTCGCGCTGGTGCGCGCGCGCGACGCGGCGCTGGCGTTGCCGCTCGAGGGCGACGCCAGGGCGGGCGCGGAGGCGCTCGCGCTCGCGCTCCTCGAACCCGCCCGCTGGATCGCCCAGAACTCCGGGGCCGACGGCGACCGGGTGGTGGCGGCGCTGATGCGCGCGTCCGGGGCGACCGGCTACGACGCGCTGCTCGGCGAGATGGTCGACATGGACCGTGCCGGCGTCGTCGACCCGGCGCGGGTCGTGCTTTGCGCGCTCGAGAACGCGGCCGCCGTGGCGGGCCTCCTCTTGGCGACCGAGACCCTGGTGGTCGAGGAAGAGGAGGGGGACGGCCGCGCCCCCGAGGCCCCGGAAGCGGAGCCCGATTGACCCCCGACCGCCGGGCCAAGTGCCTCAAGAATCGACTCTTCCCTTGGCCCGACCCTTGCGGTAGTGTCCTGCGCCGAGCCCCCGAGACCGGGCGGCGCCACTCGCTCGAACGACTGCTCCCCAACGGAAACCCCAAAGGTCCGATCCAATGAACGGGAAGTCCATGACTCTTGCGAACCTCCGCGCCGGCCGCTTCCTCCTCCTCACGTTCGGTTGCGCCGCCCTCCTGGCCACGGGCTGCGTCACCTACAAGGCGCACATCAAGGTGACGCCCGACGGCAAGCTCGAGATCACCGAGCGCGCCGAAGCCCAACCCGGGGCGATGGATTCGCTGCACATCGATCCGCGCCTGGCGTGGACGGCGTTCGAGGCCACCGTCGAGGGTCGCGGCGGCCGCTTCGACAAGGATCGTCCGGACTCGCTCAAGGGCGCGACCGGGCATTACGAACTCGACAGCTGGGGAGAACTCGGACAGCGCGGCCAGGCGTTCAAGAGCGTCGACGAGGGCGAACGCCGCCTGCGCGCGGCGAACGCGCCGAGCGAGGTCAAGGACCAGTACTTCTACAAGGACACCACGCTCGGTTACAAGCTCGAGCTCTCCGAGCCCGAGAATGCGACCGTCGACTCGCTCGCCATGCCGTACGCGCAACGGGCGACGGGCGAGATCACGATCGAGGTGCCGGGCTCGATCCTGAAGCACAACGCGCCCAAGAAGCAGGGCAACGTCCTGACCTGGCCCGTGGCCTACGGCCAGACGCTCGACGCCCAGGTGTCCTATCGCGAGTGGCAATGGGTCTCGATGGTCTCGGTCGTGCTGGTCGCGATCTTCCTTGGCTACCTGCTGTTCGCAGGGATCAAGCACATGGGCAAGAAGGGCAAGCAGCGCCCAGCCTGATGCGCACCGAGTCGGAACTCGTCGCGCTCACCGCGCGCCTGGTCGACGTGCCGAGCGTCTCCGGCACGGAAGGCGCGATCGCCGACCTCGTGGTCAACGAGCTCAGGCCCGAGTGCCCGCCCTGCGACCTGATCCGCTCCGGGAACAATGTCCTCCTCCGGGGGCCGGCACGACCGGACCGGGCCTCGATCGTCCTTGCCGGGCACCTCGACACGGTGCCCGCCGCGGGGAACGAGCGCTCGCGCATCAAGGGCGACCTGCTCTACGGACTCGGCGCCTCCGACATGAAAGCCGGCCTCGCGA
The DNA here is from genome assembly GCA_046595725.1 of Candidatus Eiseniibacteriota bacterium. Taxonomy (GTDB): domain Bacteria; phylum Eisenbacteria; class RBG-16-71-46; order RBG-16-71-46; family DASYSL01; genus JANPEF01. Next base: position 2,390 of record JBKJOC010000348.1, on the reverse strand, counting down.
TCATGCTCGCGCTGGCGCGCACGGTGGACTGGATCCGCGCGCGCGCGAACCTGACGTTCGTCTTCTATGACTGCGAGGAAGTCGCGCTCGAGAAGAACGGGCTTCGGAAGCTGTTCACCGATTTCCCCTGGCTCGCGCAGCAGGAGCTCGCGATCCTGCTCGAGCCCACCGACAACGCGGTCGAACTCGGCTGCCTGGGCACGCTCAATGCGCGCATCACCGCGGTCGGGCGCGCCGCGCACTCGGCGCGACCGTGGCTGGGTGAGAACGCGATCTACAAGGCGGTGCCGTTCCTCGCGCGCTTCGCCGCGCTCGCGCCGCGCCCGGTCGAGGTCGCCGGCGTGACCTTCCAGGAGACGTTCCAGATCACGCTCGCCGAAGGCGGTCGCGCCCGGAACGTCGTTCCCGACCGCTTCGTGCTCAACGTCAACTACCGCTACGCACCCACCCGCACGCCCGCCGAGGCGGTCGCCGAGCTGCGTGCGATGGTGCCGCCCGGCTTCGAGTTCGACGTCGTGGATGTCGCGCCGCCCGGCGTCGTGCGTGCCGACCATCCGCTGGTGGTGGACCTGCTCGGGCGCTTCCGGCTCGAGCGCCGCGCCAAGCAGGCGTGGACCGACGTCGCGCAGTTCACCGAGCGCGGCGTGGCGGCGGTGAACTTCGGGCCCGGCGTGCCCGCGCAGGCGCACCAGGCGGACGAGCACGTGCCGATCGAGAACCTGATGCGCGCCTACGAGGTGCTGCACGCGTTCGTGACCGAAGCTCCGGAAAGCGCCCGCGCGAGCGACCGCGGCCGCGCCGGTTGAGCCCCATGGCCCTGCCGGAGAATCCGCTGCTCGGAATGTTCGCGACCTACCCCTTCGTCGAGATCGAGAAGAAGAAGCGCGCCCTCATCGAGCGCGGCGCCGACGTCATCGACCTCTCGATCGGCGATCCGCGCGAGGTCACGCCCGCATTCATCGCGGAGGCGCTCAAGGCGAACCTGCCCGAGCGCTCGTCGTACCCGACCGTGCTCGGCCTCGCCCCGTTGCGCGAGGCGATCGCGGGCTGGTTCGAGCGGCGCTTCGGCGTCACGCTCGATCCCGAGACCCAGATCCTGCCCGCGAACGGCTCGAAGGAAGCGGTCTTCAACATCCACTTGGCGCTCATCGACCCCGTCAGCCCGCGTCGCCGCGTGGTGATCCCGAGCCCGGCCTACCCGGTCTACGAACGCGGAGCCGCGTTCGCGGGCGGAGTGCCGACGCTCCTGCCGCTGGCGCGGGCGAACGGGTTCCTGCCCGACCTGGACGCCGTGCCGGCGGCGGTGTGGGAGGAGACGGCGATCCTGTGGCTCAACTACCCTCACAACCCGACCGGCGCGGGTGCGACCCAGGCGCTCTACGACACCGCGCTTGCGCTGGCGCAGCGCCACGGGTTCGTCGTGCTGTCGGACGAGGCCTACTCCGAACTCACGTTCGGCGCGTCGGCGCCTTCGCTCCTGGCGTCGGGGGTCGAGCGCGCGCTGGTCTTCCAGACGCTGTCCAAGCGCTCGGCGATGACCGGCTACCGCTCCGGATTCGTCGCGGGGGATCCTGCGCTGGTCGCCTCCTTTCGCGCGCTGCGCCCGAGCCTCGGCGTCGCGACGCCCGAGTTCGTGCAGCACGCGGCGATCGCGGCGTGGAACGACGAGGCGCACGTCGAGGCGCTGCGGAGGACCTTCCTCGAGAAGCGCGAGGACGCGCTCGCGATGTTCGCCAAGGAAGGCCGCCGCGCCGGCTTCACGGTGGTGCCCAACGAGGCGACGTTCTACCTCTGGGTCGCCGTGCCCGACGGCCGGACGTCCGCCTCCGAGGCGGACCGGTGGCTCGAGCATGCCGGCGTCGCGGTCGTGCCGGGCGAGGCGATGGGGGACTCGGGCAACGGCTTCCTGCGCCTGGCGCTGGTGCCGACGCGCGGCGAGTGCCGCACCGCTCTCCAGCGCGTCGCGCGCGTGCTCGAGGCACGCTCGAAGACCAGCGGCAAGCTCGGATGAAAACCGGCACCTTCTTCGCCGACCTCGAGCGCGAGGTCGAGGCCTGCGCGGGCGACCCCACTCTCGCCCGGGGCGACCGCGCCCAGCTCGCGGGCCGCGCGGTGCTCGAGGCGCTCGATCGCGGCGAGCTGCGCGTCGCCACGCCCGTGCCGCGCACCGACCCGGACGCGCCCTCCATCTGGCAGGTCCACGCCTGGGTCAAGCGCGGCATCCTCCTGTTCTTCCAGAATGAGACCGTCGAGGACGTCGTCGTCGGCCCGATGCGCTTCCGCGACAAGGTGCCGCTCAAGACCGAGCTCGCGGCGGCGGGAGTGCGGGTCGTGCCGCCGGGCGTCGCGCGCTTCGGCTCGTTTCTCGAGCCGGGCGTGATCCTGATGCC
>JBKJOC010000320.1:0-2873 GCA_046595725.1 Candidatus Eiseniibacteriota bacterium | reverse complement strand
TATGTCGAGGCGGGCGTCGCGGCCTCGATCACCGCGTTCTTCCCCGTGCTGACGATCCTGATCGCAATGCGCTTCCACCAGCAGCGCATCACCGCGCGCCTCATCCTGGGCGCGCTGATCTCGGTTGCCGGCGTCATCGTGCTGTTCCTGCGGTAGGTGCCGACCAGGAGCCTGCGAACCGGCCGCGCGCAGGGCTGTCGTGCAAATCGCAATGTCAAGTTGAGTGCTCGTGGGCTCGCCGCCGTTGCCCGCGCTGGCGCCGGGCTGATATGATTGCGCCAATCAGGGAAGCACCTCATACGGAATTGCCACTCCGCCGCGTCGCCCCGCAGCGTGAACTTATTGAAACCGCGCACCCATCCGAATTCGAGGCTTCAACATGCAGAAGTGGATTCGAATGTTGATTGTTCTGGGCTGCCTCGTGGCCGCCCGTCCCGCGCTGGCCGTCGAGCAGTGCGCAACCCTGTCGATGACGGTGACCGCACAGCTCTCGAGCGATCCCGGCTTCGTCGGGCTCTACAAGTACACCGTCACGGGCTCCTGGGACGTCTCCCGGTACGGCTTGTCCCACATCGATTTCTTCCTGAAGCTCAAGGATCTCGCGTGCATTTGCGATCCGCGCGTCGTGAAGTTCCCCGTTCCTGGCGGCACGTCGAACGGGGAGCCCGCGCCGTGCACGGTCCAGTATGCGGGGGAATACAACTGCATGGGCGATCCGACGGTCCCGCTCGAGTTGCGCGCGCCGACGGTCAAATTCAACGCGATCGCCGGCTCGTGTGAGCCGGGCGTGGTCGGCACCGGCACGTGGGTCTTCTACTCGCCGTTCCAACCCGGCCCGTACTCGGTCGACCCTGAGGGCTCGGCGATCAAGCATGGCCAGGGGGTCTGCGTGGGCTCGCTCTCCGGCACCATGCCGGTGGGCGACTGCGCCACCCCGGCGCGCACGACGAGCTGGGGCAACATGAAGTCGCTCTACCGCTGATTATGGATCACGCAATCGCGGCCGCCCCTCGAAACGGGGGCGGCCGTTTTGCGTTGGCGGCAGGGAGTTCAAGCACGATCACGAGTCCGCTCGGGCTCCTGCCCCCGGCGCGCACTCAGCCGCTGTGGCGCTCGATGATCTCGCGCACGATCGCCAAGCCCACAACGGATGGGGTACGGTCTTGACGTGGGCAATGTGGCCCGCGCGGCAGGGGAGGCAGGATGAACTTCCGGGGAATGGCAATGGCGGCGGCGGCGCTCGCGATCGGTGTGGCCGCGCTGGCGCCCACTGCGATGAAGGCGACCAATGCCGTGAGCGCGACGTCCGAGAAGCGCGCGGGCGAACGCGACTTGACGGGCTACTGGCAGCTCGATCGATCGCAGATCGAGGTTCCGCGCGAGCGGCGCAACCGCGACGGCAAACGGGGCGATCGCCCGGAAGGCGCGGCCCGACGCGATCGTACGAGGCACAGCGAGTTCGACGGCATGGGACGCCTGCCTGCGAAGTTTCGCATCGGCACCAGCGACCGCGGCCTCGCGGTGTCGGATTCGTCCGGCACGATCCTCCAGGTGATCATGTACCGCGAGGCCGTGGCCCGCGACTCGAGCGCCACGCCGCCGATCTTCGCCGGCACGTGGGACGACGGCCGCCTCAAGGTCAAGCGCATGATTCCAGAAGGCACGATGACCCAGACGTTCGCGCTCTCAGGCGATGGTCATAGCTTGGTCGTGCGCACGAAGATCCATCGCGAGCACGCCAGCGATTTCGACGGCAAGCGCACGTTCGTGAAGGTCACCGCCCCATGAAGCTCCTGATCGAGGTCGAGGGCCTGACGCGCCGCGATCATGGGTTCCTCGGGGCCGCTCGAGACCGCGCGCACGCGCGTGATCGGCGACGCCCGCCTGCGCTCGATCAGCGTGCTGGCGCCGAGCGAGGACGAGATCCCCATCGTGGCAGCGGGCTGAATCCCGAGATCCGATAAATCTTGAGGCTGAATGAAGGGGCGCGGTGCACGGGACGTGCGTTCATTGCGCGTCCTGGGGGGATGTCAGCGCACGCGCGCCCCAGAATCCGGCGGCTTGATGCCGAGCCGTCTCATCTTGCCGAGCAGCGTAGTACGGCTCGCGCCAAGGTCGACTGCAGCCTTCGCCTTGTTCCAATGATTCGCCTCGAGTGCGGCGACGATCCTTCGGCGCTCTTCGGCATCCATTGCTTCGGGAAGCGAACGCGGCGACTCTGCGCCTTCCAGCTCGAACGGAATTCGCGTCACCAGCTGGCCCGGCTCGGACAACGACACGAGGCGGTGGATCACGTTGCGAAGCTCTCTGACATTGCCGGGCCAGGCGCGACTCGCAAGTTGAGCCCGCACCTCGGTTGAGATCTGGATGATCTTGTCCTGCTCCTGCGCGTAGGCCACAAGAAAGTGGTCGATTAACAACTCGACATCGCCAATCCGCTCCCTGAGGGGCGGGATCGTAATCACGAAGCCCGTGAGCCGATGGTAGAGATCGAGTCGGAACTCCCCCGCCGAAACCATCTCGAGCAGATTGCGGTGCGTCGCCGCAACAATACGCAGGTCAACAAGCCGCGGAGTGTTTTCGCCAAGCCTGCGCACTTCGCCCCGTTCCAGCGCCCTCAAGAGTCGTGCCTGCGCCTTCACCGGCATGTCCCCGATCTCATCGAGGAAGAGCGTGCCGCGATGAGAGAACTCGATCAGCCCACCACGCTCGCGATCGGCTCCGGTGTACGCGCCGCGGGCATGCCCGAAGAGTTCGGCCTCCAACAGATCGCCAGGGAGAGCTCCGCAATTCACGGGGACAAACGGGCCCTTGCGCTCGCTCGCCTTGTGAATGGCTTCGGCCACGAGCTCCTTGCCGGTTCCGGTCTCGCC
>JBKJOC010000280.1:0-4051 GCA_046595725.1 Candidatus Eiseniibacteriota bacterium | reverse complement strand
CCAGTCGCCGCCGTCGAGCAGGAGCGTGCGCTGCGGGTTCTTCGCGCGCTCGCGCGTGACCCAGGTCGCGAGCGCGGCCGCGCCGCCGATCGGGCGGTTGGTCGTGCGGTCGCGCTGGCTCTGCAGGAGCGAGCCGTGGAAGTCCGTGGTCTCGAGCAGGGTGAGCCGCGGGTAGAAGATGTCGGCGAACGCGGCCGCGCCCTGGCCGACCGTCAGGCCGTCGCCCAGGGACGCGCTCTCGACCGCGGGGAGGCGCGCGCCAGCGGGCATCGCCTCGCGCGCGGCGGCCACCAGGACGTCGCGGGTCACCACCGCGCCCGGGGCGAACGCGGGATCCTTGCGCGATTTCTTCGGCAGGAAGGACGCGCGCGCAGGCGGTCCGCCCACCTGCTCGAGCCAGGCGGCATAGCGCTGGCGCGTCAGGGGCGCCGACGGTCCCCACGAAAGCGCCGAGTCCGCCGGTACCACGCCGCGGCGCACGAGCAGCTCGAGCCCCGCCCGGGTCGCCGCCGGGTCGCCCACCCACGCGGGGACAAGCCGCCAGTTGCCGTCGTTCGCGGCGGTCAGGGTCTTCTGGTCTCGCAGTTCCTCGATGAGGAGGTCGCGCGTCGGAAGCGCCGAGCGATAGAGCACCGGCTTGCCCTTGAACATGTCGTAGCCGCCGCCGCCGTTGACCCGGTAGTTGCTGACCGCGACCCTGAGCTTCTTGTCGTCGGCCAGCGGCTTGCCGCGCCATGAAAGGTTTCGTACCCGCTGCCCCACGGGCTGCATCAGGTCGAGCGTGTAGCTGACGCCCTGCGCGATGTCGAAGTTGTAGCCCGCGACCGCGCTGTTGACCAGCGGCGCGTCCGTCTTGCCGAAGTCGTAGCCCGTGTAGTACTCGGCCGCGTGCTCGAGCGCGGCCTTCAAGTCCCGACCCGGGACCTCGAGCACGGCGAGCGTGTTCTCATAGGGATAGAGCGCGAAGGCGTCGCGCACGGTGATCGGCCCGGCCGCGATGGCGATCCGCGGGTTGAACATCGGCGCGAGCGAGACGTCCGCCTTGCCGGCCCTGAGCTGCGTCCGGTGCACGAGGTCGAGCAGGGCGTTGTCCCGGAATCGGCCGTCTGCGCCCGACAAGGGAACCGACGCCTGCGCCAGCACGGTCTTGAGGAAGTCCTCGGCACGCTGGTGATAGGGCAGCGCGATGGCCTCGATCATCGGGTCGCTGGGGACCGACGCGTCGACGCGCGTCAGGCCGGCACGCTTGTCGGCCAGCTTCCACGCCGCGCCGCCCGCCTTCTCGAACGTCAGGTCGAGGCGGCCGAGGGCCTGCCCCCAGCGCCCCGCCTGGGTCAGCAGCACGCCATTCTCGGTGCGCGAGGGCACGAGCGTGTGGGTATGGCCCATCACGATCGCGTCGACGCCGGGAACGCCGCGCGCGATCGCGAGCACGCGGTTCTCGTTCGGGGCCTGGCCCGGGGAGGGGCGGCCCTGGTCGTTCTCCTCGAGCCCCATGTGGCAGACGATCACCACCGCGTCGCAGCGCTCCATCCCGCGCAGGATGGGGACGAAGTGGCGCGCGGTCTCGAGCGGGTCGTCGAACTCGAGCCCCTTGTAGTTCGCGGGATCGTCCCAGGTCGGAACGCCGGGCGTGGTCAGGCCGAGGATCCCCACCCGCACGCCGTCGATTTCCTTGACGATGTACGCCTGATACGCGCCCGCGCCCTCTGGAGTCGTCTTCACGGTGTTGGCGGACAGCCACGGGAACTTCGCCTCGGTGCGCGCGCGCTCGAGCACGGTGAGGCCGAAGTTGTACTCGTGGTTGCCGATCGCGAACGCGTCGTAGCCGAGCGCGTTCATGCACGCCATCTGGGGATCGGGCAGGCCGTCGCCCTCGGGCTTGCGCAGGGGACCGCCGACCGCGTGCAGGTCGGCCAGCGGCGAGCCCTGGATGCAGTCGCCGGCGTCGACCAGGATCGTCCTGACGTTGGGCTCCTCGCGCACGCGGCGGATCAGCGTGGCGACACGGCTGAGCCCGTAGTCGTCGACCGGCTTCGCAGTCTCGTAATCCCACGGCAGGAGGTGGCCGTGCAGATCGGTGGTGTGGAGGATCGAGACCGTCAGCCTGGTCGGCACCGCGAGCGGGGCGGCATTCCTTGCGGCGGCCCTGGCGGCGGTGGCGCGCCGGGCGGGCTTCGGCCTGGCCTTCGAGCGGGCGCCCGCGGCCAGGGCGATGGGCCCGAGGAGCGCGGATCCGAAGGCGGCAAGGACGAGCCCGGTGAGGGCGATGCGCAACGCGCGGCGCGGACGAGCCGTCACGGGGGAAACCTCCATGGATTGGGACGGGTGGGCTGAAAAGCAGGCCATTCCACCCTACCCTTCCGGCCCGCCGCCTGCATCTGCATTGTTGGCCGGTTCGGGTACCTGGGGACCACGTCAATCCTGCGTCAAGGCGAGCCACCCGCACGGAGGGCGATTGACCGCGGGCGCGCGGGCGACCTACCCTTGAGTTCAGTTGTTCGCGGGCCTGGCCCGGTACCTGAATCATCGACGGAGGTGCATCGTGTTCTCGAGCAAGATCAAGGTTCTGGCGCTCAGCGTGATGGTTCTCGGTGCGGCGACCTGCGCCTACGCCTGCGGGGATGAGAAGAAGGACGGCACCCAGGCTTCGTACACGTCGAGCGAAGGCTCGAACTGCGCGAGCAAGATGTCGAAGGAAGCCTGCGCCGCGAAGATGGCCGCCGGCGAGTGCAAGGGTTCCAAGGGCTCGACGGTCTCGATGGCCGGCGCGAACGGTCATTGCTCGACCGCCAAGGGTGCGTCGATGGCCGATTGCACCTACGGCGAGAGCAGCGTGACGTTCGCGGGCGCGTGCCCGGCCGGACACGACGCCGACTACTCGTTCGCCATCGCGGGCGCGGAGTGCAAGGGCACCGGCGCGGCGGCGGCGAAGGCGATCAAGTCGGTCAAGGGTGTCGCCTCGGTGACGGTGGACTACGACAAGCACATGGCCTATGTCTGCGCCGACAAGCGCTCGGTCAACCAGAAGTCGATCGCGAAGTCGCTCAAGAACGCCGGCTTCGACGAGGTCAAGTTCATCAGCGCCAGCAAGGAAAACTGCGCCAAGTCGCACGGCAAGATCGACGCCTAGCGGAACGCGGATCCAGTATGGTGCGGGGCGGGGGGGCGATTCCTCCCGCCCCGCACGTGTTTGCACCCGAAGGTCGACTCCCGGAGAACCGCCCGTGAACCCTGAAGTCCCGCCCGACGCACCGGCGCCGACGCCGAAGCCCTTGCCGATCGATTCATCCCCGGCCCGCGCCTGCCCCGATTGCGGCGCGCCCAACCCCGGGGGCGCAACGTTGTGCAAGGAGTGCAGCCACCCGCTCGACGTGCCCGACTCCCACGCCGAGGCTCCGGATCCGCCGCGCAATGTTGCCCCGGAGCCTTTGCCGCCGCGGCTCGAGCGCCCCGAGCGCCCGCCACGCGTGGGCCCGAGTGTCACGACTTGGGGCTACTCGCCCGGGCGGGCCGCGAACTCGAGCATCCCGTCCTGGCTCTGGCTCTCGGTCGGCCTGGCCGCGCTGGTGGCGGTCCTGGTGAGCGCGATCCAGATCGCCAACCAGCCCCAGCCGATCGTCATTCCCAACGCCTCCAAGCCCCAACTCGCGAGCGCCGAGTCGCTCCGTGTCCTGCTGCGGGCGGACTCGACGGTGGCGCGGCCCAATGTCGCATTCGGCAACCTGTTCTACGACACCGGGAATTTCGCCGAGGCCGTGCCCTATTATCTTCGCGCTCTGCGCAAGGATCCCGGGATGGTCGACGTGCGCGTCGACCTCGGCGTCTCCTACCACAACCTGGGCGACATGGAATCCGCGCGGCGCGAACTCGAGGAAGCGATTCGCCTTCGTCCCGACCACGCGGTCGCGCAATTCGACCTCGGGGTGGTCTACCAGTCGATGGGCAGGAAGGAGGAGGCGCGCGTGCACTACCTGAAGGCGAAGTCGCTCGACCATCCGCCCGACATGGACGCCGTGATCGACCAGCTGGTCGCCCGGCTCGACGCGCC
>JBKJOC010000255.1:0-4501 GCA_046595725.1 Candidatus Eiseniibacteriota bacterium | reverse complement strand
GGCACGACCGGTGGAACCTCGCACGGCATGGCGAAGGGGGTGCGCCTGATCGCAGTGCGGGTGCTCGACAATGCCGGTTCCGGCTCCTATTCACAGGTCATCGCGGGCGTGGACTGGGTGACGGCGGACCACACCACGCGCCCGGCGGTCGCGAACATGTCGCTCGGCGGCCCTGTCTCGACGGCGCTCGACGCCGCCGTGAGGAATTCCATCGCTGATGGCGTCACCTATTGCATCTCAGCCGGAAATTCTTCCGTTGACGCATCGACCCAGTCGCCGGCGGGCGTGGCGGAAGCCATTACCGTGGGAGCCACCGACATCAGCGACGGGTTCGCCAGCTTCTCGAATTTCGGCAGCGTTGTGGACATTCAGGCTCCCGGTGTGAATATCACCTCGGCCTGGTACACATCGAACACCGCAACCAACACCATCTCCGGCACCTCCATGTCGGCGCCGCACGTGGCCGGAGCCGCGGCGCTCTACCTCGAAGCCAATCCCTCGGCGACGCCCGCCCAGGTTGCAAGCGCCCTGGCTTCGACTGCGTCGGTGAACAAGATCAGCGGCGTGCCCTCCGGCACGGCGAACCTGCTGCTCTACTCGCTGATCGTCACCGGCCCGCCTCCGCCTCCGCCTGCGGCACCCGTACTCCTGACTCCGGCCAACGGTTCCACGGGTGTCTCCACCAGCCCCACGCTGTCCTGGAACGCATCGTCCGGGGCCTCCACGTATCAGGTCCAGGTTTCGACCAGCCCCACGTTCACGACGCTGGTCAGCGATCAACCCGGCCTCACGGGGACCTCGACCACGGTGGCAGGCCTCGCCAGCAACACGCTCTACTACTGGCGGGCGAACGCGACGAATGCCGGAGGCACCAGCGGATGGTCCACGGTCTTCAGCTTCACGACCGGAGCCGGCAGCCCGCCGGCCGCGCCGACGCTGGTCTCGCCGGCGAGCGGATCCACGGGGGTAACAAGAACCCCCACGCTGTCCTGGAATGCTTCGGCTGGAGCAAGTTCTTATCGGGTTCAGGTCTCCACCAGTTCGTCGTTCACGACGACCGTGTACGACCAGGCGGGGATCACCTCGACCTCGGTGACGCTGCCGCAGCTCGGCAGTAGGATCACGTACTACTGGCAAGTGAATGCCACGAACACCAACGGTACGAGCGCGTTCTCGACGACCTGGAACTTCAGGACTCGGAAATAGCGCATCACACCCGGAGCGGGCCGTCTGATGGGACGGTCACCGCCAGTTGATGCAAGCATGAAAGCATGGAAGGCGTCTCCTCACGGGGACGCCTTCCTGATATGTGGTCCGCGCCAGAGTGTTACGCTGGCCGAGATGGATCCCGCGCCGCTCTCCGACACGCCCCGCCCCCGCGGGTCTCTCCCCGCGAACCTCCGCGCGTTCGTCCACGCGCGCATGCCGGCCCTGTACTCGCGCAACTACCGCCTCTACTGGAGCGGTCAGGCGATCTCCCTGATCGGAACCTGGATGCAGAGCGTCGCGGTGAGCTGGCTGGTGTGGAGCCTGTCGAAGTCGCCGTTCCTGCTCGGACTCGTCGGCGTCTCGATGACGCTGCCGATCCTCGCGCTGTCGCTCTATGCAGGCGTGGTCGCCGACCGCTTCGTGCGGCGGCGCGTCATCCTGATCACCCAGACGGCCAGCATGGTGCAGGCCATCGTGCTGGCGGCGCTCGTGACGTGGGGGCATCCGCCCGTCGAGGTCGTGCTGGTGCTGGTCTTCGTGATGGGCGTGATCAACGCGTTCGACTTGCCCGCGCGGCAGTCGTTCATCTCCGAGACCGTCGAGCCCGCGCTCCTGCCCAATGCCATCGCTCTCTACTCCTCGATCTTCAACGCTGCGCGCCTGCTTGGCCCCGCGCTCGCGGGCATGGTGCTCGCGGTGTTCGGGACCGCGATGTGTTTCTGGATCAACGCCCTGTCCTACGTCGCCGTCCTGTTCAATTTGATGAAGATGGACCTGCCCGACGCCCCGCGCCGCGCGCCCGCCGGCTCCGCGCTGGCGCACATTAAGGAGGGCGTGTCCTACGCCTGGCGCACGCCGCGCCTCCGGAATCTCCTGATCCTGCTCGGCACCGCCGGGTCGTTCGGATTTCAATACACGGTGCTGGTGCCGATCTACGCCGACCGGATCCTTCACGCGGGGGCGGGCGGCTACGGCATCCTCATGTGTGCCGCCGGCGTGGGGGCACTGCTGGCCGCGCTCACGCTGACGGCGAAACAGGATCGCGCGAAGCTGCGCCGGAACCTCCTGCTCGGTCTCTCGCTCTTCGGCGCCGGGCTGATCGGGTTCTCGCTCTCGCGCGTGTTCGCGCTCTCGGTCGCGCTCAACGTGGTGGTGGGATTCGGCATGGTGCTCTACGGCGCGAGCACCAACACTCTCGTCCAGTCGGCGGTGGACGACGCCTATCGCGGCCGGGTCATGAGCCTCTACACGCTGATGTTCGTCGGGACGGCGCCCCTGGGCTCGTTCGTGCTGGGATCGGTGGCGCAGCACTTCGGCGCGCCCTGGGCGACGCGCATTTCGGGCGGCCTGTGCATCCTGGGGGCACTCTGGGTCTTTCACCGCCTCCGCGTGCTGGCGCGGAACGAGCCGCCGCCCGCGCCGGTCGAGGCCGCGCCCGCGTAGGCCGCGATTCTGCTAGATTCCGCAGCGCGCGCCCGGCCCCGCCGCGCGCAACCCTTCGAAGGAGGCGCGATGTCGTTCCGGACCGAGCAGGACAGCATGGGCGAGATGCAGGTGCCCGAAGCCGCGTACTACGGCGCGAGCACGCAGCGCGCCGTCGAGAACTTCCCGGTGTCGGGAACGCCGCTTCCACCGCGCTTCGTCCGCGCGCTTGGCCTGGTCAAGCTCGCTGCGTGCCGCGTCAACCTGCAGCTCGGGTTGCTCGACGCCGGGCTGGCGGCGGCGATCGAGCAGGCGTGCCGCGAGGTCGCGGACGGCAAGCTCGATGCCGAGTTCCCGATCGATGTGTTTCAGACCGGCAGCGCCACCAGCTCCAACATGAACGCCAACGAAGTCATCGCAAACCGCGCGGGCGAGATCCTGGGCGGCAAGCGCGGCGCGCGCCTGGTGCACCCGAACGATCACGTCAACCTGGGCCAGTCCTCGAACGACGTGATCCCGAGCGTGCTCCACGTGTCGGCCGTGCTCGCGTTCGAGCAGGACGTCGTGCCCGCGTTCAAGCACCTCCATGCCGCGCTCGCAGAAAAGGCGCGGGCGTGGGACGACATCGTCAAGACCGGCCGCACCCACCTGATGGACGCGACCCCGATTCGGCTCGGCCAGGAATTCTCGGGCTACGCCTCCCAGGTCGAGCACGCGATCGAGCGTGTCGAGGCCACGCTGCCACACTTGCGCGAGCTGGCGCTCGGCGGCACCGCCGTCGGCACCGGCCTCAACGCGCACCCGGAGTTCGGCCGGCGCGTCGCCCTGGAACTATCGACGCTTGCAGGCACGAAGTTCGTCGAGGCGAAGAACCACTTCGAGGCGCAAGGCGCGCAGGACGCCGCGTGCTGGGCGAGCGGCGCGCTCAACAGCGCGGCGGCCTCGCTCATGAAGATCGCGAACGACATCCGCCTGCTCAACTCGGGCCCGCGCTGCGGGCTGTCCGAGATCTCGCTGCCCGCGACCCAGCCGGGAAGCTCGATCATGCCGGGGAAGGTGAACCCGGTGATGTGCGAGGCCGTGATGCAGGTCGGCGCGCACGTCATGGGCCTCCACGTCGCCGTCACGGTGGGGGCGCAGTGGGGGCAGCTCGAACTCAACACCATGCTGCCGATGATGGCGACGAACCTGCTCGAGAGCGCGCGGCTGCTCGCCAACGTGAGCCGCCTGCTGGCCGACCGTGCCGTCCTTGGCATGGTGGCGAACGAGGCGACGTGCGCCTCCTTCGTCGAGATCAGCCCGTCGATGGCGACCGCGCTCAATCCGTTGATCGGTTATGACAAGGCCGCCAGGATCGCGAAGCGCTCCTACGAGGAACGGCGTCCCGTGCGCGAACTGGCGGGGGAGATGACCGACCTGACCCAGGCCCAGATCGACGAGGCGCTCGACCCTCGCCGCCAGACCGAGCCCGGTTTGACCGGGGATTCCGCCGGCGGCTGAAACGCCCGCAGGCCGCGCCCCGCGCGCCCGCACGGGGTCTGGCCGCCGCCCGGCGGCCCGTGCTACGCTCGTCCCACTTTGAATTGAGATTCTTGCTTGCCCCACGGCATCTCGAGATTGCGTCCAGTGCTGGAGAATCCATGTCCCCGAGCCGCTTTTCAGGCGCCCCCGTGCGCCGGTCTGTGATCGCCTGCCTGCTCGCCCTTTCCGCTGTGGCGCTCGCCGCCCCTCAGGCAAGCGCCGCGCGCATGATGAACTACAACCTGCTCAACTGGAGCGGCGTGAGCGGGCCGGCGCGCACCGGGCATATGCTCTCGGTCACGCGCGGCATCGGTGCGGATCTCGTCATCGGCCAGGAATTGATCGACCA
>JBKJOC010000254.1:0-11959 GCA_046595725.1 Candidatus Eiseniibacteriota bacterium | reverse complement strand
GCGGATCGCGCGCAGCTGGGGCCCGAGGCCGACGACGCGCACGAACTGGTCGTAGGGCTCGATGGACTCCTGGAGGTGCATGACGTTCTTGCCGCTGCCCTCGTAGCTCGCGCGCAGGCCGGCTTCGTCCTCGATGCGCGAGACACCCTGCCAGCCGCCGCCGTCATAGGGCTTGAGGTAGGACGGGTAGCCCAGGCTCGCGCCGACCGTGCCGAGGTCGAACAGTTTCGCGTAGCGCTCGAGCGTCACCTCGAGGTCGGGCTTGGGCTCGTACTCCTTGGGCGGGATCATGAAGGTCTCGGGCACCGGCAGGCCGAGCGCCATCATTGCGGCGTAGGTGGTGTGCTTCTCCATCGACTGGATCGACCACGGGTTGTTGAAGACGTAGAGGTCGTCCATCAGGATCGACTTCTTGATCCACTCGCGGCTGACCGAGTACCAGTGGGTCAGCCGGTCGACCACGAGGTCGTAGCGGCAGGGCTGGCGCAGGTCGAAGGGTTCGATGGTGAGGCGCTCGGCTGCGAAACGCACCGTGTCCTTGCCGACCAGGATCCTGGGGTCGAGCCGCTTGAGGATCTCTTCGTAGCAGATGGGCCAGCAGAGATCGGCGCCGAGCGAAAGGCCGATCGTGCGGGTGACGTTCGCCATGGAGCGTGGACCTCGGGGTATTCGTGGGAAAGGCGCCCCCGCCGCGGGTGGGGACGGACAGGCGCATGCTACCCGATGGGGGGCGGCCGGTCAAAACGACTCACTCGTAGATCATGCCGATCGGGCCTGGATAGAGCCATGTCAGCCCGGCCCTGAGCTGGTCCCGCCAGTTCTCCCAGTTATGGCCGTCACGTGATTCGACGTAGCGCACGTCCATCCCCGCCGACTGCAACAACGGCACGAGCGAGCGATTCTCGTAGATCAGCGACTCGTACTTGCCGCAACTGACGAACACGCGCTCCGCTGCGCGCACCGGGTGGTCGCGGAACTCGTTGACGAAGCGGACGATGGGGGCGAAGGCGGGGCTGCGCGCGTTGGGCCCGATGTCGGTGAAGGCGAACGAGCCCGATTGCAGGAGCAGCCGGCCGTAGACGTCCGGAGTCCGGCACGCGGTCGTGAGCGCGGCCACGGCGCCGAAGCTCGCCCCCATCAGGCAGCGCGCCGAGGCGCGGTCCGCGATCGGCCAGCGCGCCGACAGCCAGGGCAGCAGTTCCTCGGTGACGAAGCGCGCGTGCGGTTCGTGGTCGGCGTATTCGACCAGCCGGTCCTCAGGGTAGGTCAGCGCGACGATCAGGTCCGAGACCTCAACCCGGTGAATGAGATTGTCCAGCACGGTCTTGAGCCCGGAGTACGCCAGGTAGTCCCCGCCGTCGTGGGCGATCAGGAGCGGATAGCGCCGGCTCGCGCGGAAGCGCGCGGGCAGGTAGATGCCGATGCGCGCCCGCCGCCCGAGGGCCGCGCTTTCAATCGAGTGCTCCTCGAGCGAGCCCGGGCGCGATTCGGGATCGAAGCGCGTCCACTCCGGGACTTCGTAGCCGCGCGCGTGGATCACCGAGTTCGAGCCGAAGGGATCGTGTGCGTGATGCGAATTGCGCGGGTCCTCGATCCAGTGGATCTGGCCCGAGCGCTCGATCTCGAGCTTGTACTCGATGCGCGAGCGGTCCGGCAGGTCGATCGTCAGGTGCCACAGATCGGTCCCCGGCACGCGCTCGAACGGCTGGCTGCTCGGCAGCCCGTAGATGAAGTGGCGCAGCTGCACCGCGTCGGCCTCGCCCCGCCAGGCGAACGTGATGCTCGGGCCCTCGACCAGCGGGAACTCGTGCTCGTGGAGGAACGCGTCGACCGCCCCGGTGTCGATCGGGTCGCGGTCGAGGAGGCGCCGGATCGCCAGCCGGGGCACGCCCGGCCCGGGAGCGGAGGCCACCGCCGAGTCGGCGCTCACGCCGCGATCCCACTGGGCTCAAGAGGCGCGACCGCCCCGTCCGCGCCCACGCGCAGGCAGCCGGCGTCGGCGCTGAAGCCGTCGCCCGGTTTCCAGGTCAGGATCGCACCGTCCTCGAGCACGACCAGCGTTCGCCCGCTGAATCGGCGGGCGAACAGCCCCCCGCGCGCCGTGTCCTCGAGGTCGAGGCGCCGGCGCGCGTGGGGGAGGAACAGGAGCCCCTTGGCCAGGCCGAGCCCGACGTCCAGGACCTGGGCGTTGCCCGAGCCGTGCGGCGGGTGGTCGTGGAACAGGACGATTCTCTCGGACGCGGCCATCGCCCCGCCCGACCATGCGAGCACCGGGCGTTCGCCCGAGAGCGCCAGCACGTCGAAGAGCCGCAGGCGGTTGATCAGCGCCGCGACATGCCCGCCCGCGATCGCCAGCCCATCCGTGCCCTCGATCAGGCGCGCGATCTCTTCGCGCTCCTTGCGCAGCGGGGAGCGTTCGAGCGGGCGCCATCGATCGTCGAACTCGGCGTGGATCTCGGCGAGGCGGGCGGCGTGCGATTCGTCGAGCGCCATAACCGCCTCGAGCGCGGCGGCGCGCTCCTCTTCCAGGAGACGCGCATGGCCCGGCCGCGCGGCGAGCGCCGTGCAGGCGCCGAGCGCGGCGTCGAGGCGCAGGACATAGATCTCCTGCATCTCGCGGAACAGCTCCTGTCGTCTTCGATAGGCGCCGGCGAAGTCGGGATCGGCGGCGAAGACAAGGTCGCCACGGCGGTGGAGCTCGAGGTTCACGGCGCGTCCGCCCAGGTGCTCGTGCAGTTCCTCGACCTCGCGTTCGCGCTCCTGCCAGCCGGCGGTGACGGTCGCGAGGTCGCCCTCGATTCCGAGTGCGGACACGGCCCGCGCAAGCGTCGGGTTGAAGCGTTGCGGGCCCAGGAATGCGAACGCGCGCGGGATCAACGGGCGCGCACCTTGACCGTCTGTCCCACGAAGTCGAGCATCCTGCGCAGCTCGTCGAAATCGTGGTGGCGCGCGCGCATCCAGGCATTCGCCATGAAGCCGGACTCGACCGGCTGCGTCCCCGTGCCCGGTGGCGGGAAGTGGCAATCGATCAGGGCCGGCCCGAGCGCCTGCTTCGCCGCCTCGACGCCCTCGTATCCCGCGATCGTGCCATCCTGATCGGGCCTGAGCGCGATCAGGCCGGCCGAGTAGCGGCGCGAAGGCCGCTGAGTGACGCGGCCCTGCGTGATGGCGAACGCCCAGTCGCGATAGAGGTCCATCTCGTTGGCGTGGCAGTAGAGGTCCCATGTGCGCACGCCCGGCGGCCGGCAGCCGATCTCCGAGAACTTGAGCCCCCTGGGCCCCGCGAACCATTCCATGTGCGTCGCCGAGGTGCCGATCCCGAGCAGCGGCAGGACGCGGCGCCCCAGTGCCTTGACCTCGTCGTAGCCCTCCGCATTGTCGACGCGGTTCGTGACCACGACCTGCGGCGAGATCCAGCGCGTGCGCATGGCCTCGAGCACGTTCGGGTAATAGTGAAGTGCGAATTCATGCGCGACCTGGCCGTCAATCGAAAGTGTGTCGTAGACGCCCTCGTGGCCCTCGATGAATTCCTCCATCGCGACCGAGCGCCCCTGCGCCAGGCCCGAACTTGCGATCGCATGCTCGAGCTCGCCGTCGTTGGTCACCCTGAAGGTGCCCGAGGCGCCCGCCGAGTCGCGGGGCTTGAGGATCAGCGGATAGCCGACGAGCGCGGCAAATGCGCGCGCCTCCCCGGTCGAGCCCGCGGCGGTCGATTGTGCGCAGGGGATGCCGCCCTGGCGCAGGACGTCCTTCATCGAGGGTTTGTCGCGGCACAGCCAGGTGGTGTGGACGCTCGTGCCCGGGATTCCGCAGGCCTCGCGCGCGCGGGCGGCGGTCATGACGTGGGCCTCGATCACGGCCTCCAACCGGTCGATCCGCTCCCTGCCCTGGAGCCAGCGCACGCGATCGATCACCGCGGAGTCGTCGACCACGGATCCGACCTGCTCGTAGTGCACCATCCAGCGCTTGAGGTCGCCGTCGAGCGATTCTTTGGGGCGCTCGCCGATGCCGATCACGCTCGCGCCGGCCTCGAACAGGCCGCGCACGAATTCGCGCTGGTTCGAGGGGAATGACGGCTCGATAAAGATCACGTTCATGAGCGGGGAGCCTCCACGGGGAGCATCGATTCGTAAAGCGCGACGTAGTGCGGAGCCTGGACGTCCCAGCCGAACTGCTTCGCCATGCCGTTCTTCCTGACGCGCGTCCACGCCCGGGGATCGGCGTAGGTCGAAAGCGCGGCGCCGATCGCCCAGTCGAGGCCCGTGTCGGTGAAGTGGTCGAACACGAACCCGGTGCCCGAGCCGTCGCGCGGATTGAACGGCTCGACGGTGTCGGCCAGGCCGCCCGTACGCCGCACGATCGGTGGCGTGCCGTAGCGCAGGCTGTACATCTGGTTCAAGCCGCAGGGCTCGTAGAGTGAAGGCATGAGAAACAGGTCGCTGCCGGCCTCGACCAGGTGCGCCAGGCGCTCGTGGAAGCCCTGCCACAGCACGGCCTTTCCCGGGAAGGCGTGAGCAAGTTCGCGCAGGAAGCGCTCGTAGCGCGGCTCGCCACTGCCGAGCGCGACGAACCGAACGTCGCGCTCCGCGAGCAGGCGCGGCAGCACGCCCTCGAGCAGCTCGATGCCCTTCTGGTGCGAGAGCCGGGTCACGATCCCGAGCGTCGGCACCAAGGGGACGTAGGAAAGGCCCACGGCCTCGAGCAGGGCCTGCTTGTTCTTCTCCTTGCGATAGAGGCTCTTCTCCGAGTAACGCGCGACCAGGTGGCGGTCGGTGCGCGGGTTCCACGCCTCATCGTCGATGCCGTTGAGGATCCCCGTGAGCGCGTCCGCGCGCCGCTTCAGGAGCTCGTGGAGGCCGAAGCCGAAGGTCTCGCTCTGGATCTCGCGCGCGTAGGTCGGGCTCACCGTCGAGAGCCGGTTGGCGTGCAGCAGGCCGGTCTTGAGGAAGTTGATGCGGCCTTCCTTGAGGTCGTCCTGGTGCAGGAACTTCGCATCCTCGCCCAGGGCGAGGTCCGGCAGCACGTCCGCACCGAACACGCCCTGGTGCCCCAGGTTGTGGACCGTGAGCAGCGTGCGCGTACGCTCGAACAGGCGGTCCCAGGCGTAGAGCGTCTTGAGATAAAGCGGCAGGAGGGCAGTGTGCCAGTCGTGCGCATGCGCGATGTCGGGCGCCCACTGCCAGCGCTGTGCCAGTTCGAGCGCGGCGCGCGCGAGCACGATGAAGCGCACGTGCTCGTCGCTGTCCTGGGTGTAGATCGAGGGGCGGTCGAAGAGGGCGGGGCAATCGACGAAATAGGCGTCGAGGTTCGATCCCGGAAACTTTGCCCGTGCGATGCCGCACTCGAAGGCGTGGCGCCCCGCCGGGATGACGATGCGGCCCGGCACGCCCTCGAGCGGCGACAGGTCCATGGCCTCGGCCCGGACCCGCGGATAAAGCGGCAGGACGACGCGGACGTCGTGGCCGAGCGCGGCCAGGGCCCGCGGCAGGGCGGCCGAGACGTCGGCGAGGCCGCCGGTCTTGGCAAAGGGTGCGGCTTCGGCCGTCGTGAACAGGATCTTGAGTGAGGTCATGCGCGCGGCTAGACTACCGCATCCCCATGCGACCCGTCATCTTCGTCGCTCCTTACTTCCTCGAAGCCACGCTTCGCTTCGTCGACGCGGTCTCCCGCCTCGACGAAGTGAGCCTCGGCCTCGTGTCGACCGATCCGGAGGAGAAACTCCCAAAGGGATTGCGCTCGCGTGTCCATGCCCATTACCGGGTCGACGACTGCTTCGATCCCGGGCAGGTCGAGGGCGCCGTGCGCGCGCTCGCGGCCAGGCTGGGTCCGCCCGCGCGGCTGATCGGCACGCTCGAGGAGCTGCAGGTGCCGCTGGCGGTCGCGCGCGAGGCGCTTGGCATCGGGGGCCTGCCGTCGGAATCCGCCCGGAACTTCCGCGACAAGGCGCGCATGAAGACCGTCCTCGAGCAGGCGGGCCTGCCGTGCGCGCGGCACCGGCTGGCGCGCAGCGTGCGGGAGGCCCAGGAGTTCGCGCGCGCCGTCGGGTATCCGATCGTGGCCAAGCCGCAGGCGGGCGCGGGGGCGAAGAACACGTTTCGCATCGATTCCGACGTCCAGCTCGCTCAGGCGCTGGCGGAGATGCCGCCGCGCCACGACGGCCCGGTCCTGCTCGAGGAGTTCGTCACCGGCGAGGAGCACTCCTTCGATGCGGCCATGCTGGGGGGCGTGCCGGTGTTCCATTCCATCAGCCGCTACTTCCCGTCGCCGCTCGAGGTCCTGCGCGAGCCCTGGATCCAGTGGTGCGTGCTCCTCCCGCGCTCGATCGACGGAGTGGAGTACGATGCCATCCGCCGCGACGGGTTCGCCTCGCTTCAGGCGCTCGGGCTGGTCGACGGCTTCGCCCACATGGAGTGGTTCCGCACGCGGCAGGGCGCGGTCGCGATTTCGGAAGTCGGCGCGCGCCCCCCGGGAGCCCAGTTCATGACGCTCATGTCCCACGCCCACGACGTCGACATGTACCGCGCCTGGGCGCGGCTGGCTGCCCTCGACCAGTTCGTCGCCCCGGTGCGCAAGTACGCGGTCGGGTGCGCCTACCTGCGCGGCCAGGGCTCGGGCCGCGTGCGCCAGGTGCACGGCCTCGAGGCGATCGCGCGCGAGCTGGGACCGCTCGTAGTCGAGGCCCGCCTGCCGCGCGCGGGCCAACCGTCGGCCGGCACGTACGAAGGCGAAGGTTACCTGATCGTGCGCGATCCCGAGACCCGGGTGGTCGAGGATGCGCTCAAGACGCTGGTCTCCCGCATCCGGGTGGAGCTCGCATGAACGTCCTGTTCCTCTCGCCCGGCTACCCGGTGGAGATGCCGAAGTTCGTCCGTGGTCTCGCCGAGTCGGGCGCGCGCGTGATCGGCCTGGGCGACCAGTCCGAGCGCGCGCTGCCGCCCGACGCGCGCGACCATCTCGCCGCCTACGTGCAGGGACCTGGATTCGCCGACGAGGGCCGGCTCGTGTCCGAGGCGACCCGGATTGCCGAGCACATGCGCATCGACCGCGTGGTCTCGCTGTGGGAGCCGCTCATGATTGTCGCCGCCAGGATCTGCGAGGCCGTCGGCGTGCCCGGCATGACGGTCGAGGAGACGGTGCCGTTCCGCGACAAGGAACGGATGAAGCAGGTGCTCGACGCCGCCGGCATCCGGACGCCTCGCCACGCCCGCGCCCAGACCTCCTCCGAGGTGCGCGAGGCGGTGGCGCACATCGGCTATCCCGCGATCATCAAGCCGATCGCGGGTGCCGGCTCGGCCGACACGTTCCGCCTCGACGATGCATCCGGTCTCGAGCTGGCGCTGGCGCGGCTCGGGCACGTGCCCGAGGTCAGTGTCGAGGAGTTCATTGACGGCGAGGAGTTCACCTTCGACACCGTGTGCGGGGCCGGCCGGATCCTCTACTACAACGTTTGCTGGTACCGCCCGCGCCCGCTCCTGGCGCGTCAGCTCGAGTGGATCAGCCCGCAGACCGTGGCGTTGCGTGATCCTGACGCGGCCGAGCTTAAGGGCGGCCGCGCGCTCGGCGAGGCGGTGCTCAAGGCAATGAACTTCCGCGAGGGCTTCACGCACATGGAATGGTACAAGAAGGCCGACGGCGAGGTCGTGTTCGGCGAGATCGGGGCCCGGCCACCCGGCGCGTTCACGGTCGACCTGATGAACTACGCTTCCGACATCGACCTCTTCAAGGGCTTCGGCGAGGCGATCGTCCACGGACGGTTCTCGCAACCGGTGACGCGCAAGTACAACGCGATCTCGATCTTCAAGCGGGCGCAAGGTCAAGGCACGATCCGCCGCATCGAGGGGCTGGGCCCGCTGCTTGCCGAGTTCGGGCCGCACGTCGCGGCGGTGGACCTGCTGCCCGTGGGCGCGCCGCGCCGCGACTGGAAGCAGACACTGGTGTCCGACGGCATGGTGATCGTGCGCCATCCCGATCTCGAGTTCGCGATGCACATGGCCGATCGAGTCGGGATGGAGCTTCAGATGGTCGCCTCGTGAGCCTTGCCCTTGCCGACGCGTCGCGGCTGGCGCGCGGCGAGCACAAAGAGCCGTTCGAGGTGCTGGGGCCCCACGTGGTGCCGGGGGAGGACGGCCGGGCGGCGCTCGCAATCCGCGCCTACGTTCCCGGCGCAAGTGCGATCAGGCTGCGCAAGGGGCGCGGCACGACGCCGATGGAGCGGGTCCACGAGGCGGGCGTGTTCGAGGCCATCTTTCCCGGGACGGAGCGGGCGTTCGCCTACAAGCTCGAGATCACGCTCGAGCGTCCCGGCGGAGAGAGCGTCACGGTCGTGCGCGACGACCCGTATCGTTTCGGCCCCATCCTGACCTCGTTCGACCTCCACCTCTTCGCCGAAGGCACGCACGTCCAGCTCTATGAGCGCATGGGCTCCCACGCGCGGGCACACGAGCGCGTGGCCGGCGTGGCATTCGCGGTCTGGGCGCCGGGCGCGCGCCGCGTCTCGGTGGTGGGGAACTTCAATCGCTGGGAGGGCACGGCGCACCCGATGCGTCTGCGGGAGGAGGCCGGCGTCTGGGAGTTGTTCATCCCCGGCCTTGGTCCCGGCGAGGTCTACAAGTACGAGATCCTCGCGCTGGATGGATTGAAGCGCACCAAGGCCGACCCCATGTCCCAGTTCATGGAGCGGCGGCCCGACACCGCGTCGATCGTCGTCGCAGAGAAGACGCGGCCGTGGCAGGACACCGCGTGGGTGCGCCGGCGCGCGCGCGCCCAGGCGCTCGACCAGCCGCTGTCGATCTACGAGGTGCACCTGGGCTCGTGGCGGCGCGGCCCGGTGGACCTGAACGACGGCGAGTCCGACCCCGCGGGACGATTCCTGACCTGGGCCGAGCTCGCGGACTCGCTGATCCCCTACGTTGCCGACCTCGGCTTCACGCACCTCGAACTCATGCCGGTGACCGAGCACCCGCTGGATGCCTCGTGGGGCTACCAGACGGTCGGCTACTTCGCGCCGACGTCGCGCTTCGGCACGCCCGACCAGTTCCGCGCGTTCGTCGATTGCGCGCACGCCGCGGGCCTGGGGGTGCTGCTCGACTGGGCGCCTGCGCACTTTCCGAAGGACGCGCACGGGCTCGCGCAATTCGACGGCACGCACCTCTACGAGCACGCCGATCCGCGCAAGGGCCAGCACCCCGACTGGGGCACCTCGATCTTCAACTACGGGCGACCGCCGGTTGCCGAGTTCCTGCTGTCCTCGGCGCTCTACTGGATCGACCGCTTCCACATCGACGGGCTGCGCGTCGACGCGGTGGCCTCGATGCTTTACCTCGACTACTCGCGCAAGGAAGGCGAGTGGGTGCCGAACCGCTTCGGCGGGCGCGAGAACCTGGAGGCGATCGAGTTCCTGAAGCGCTTCAATACGCAGGTGCACGAGCGCTTCCCGGGTGCGCTCACGTTCGCCGAGGAATCGACGTCGTGGCCCGGCGTGTCGCGCCCGATCCACCTGGGTGGGCTCGGCTTCGATCTCAAGTGGAACCTGGGCTGGATGCACGACACGCTCGAGTACATGCGCCAGGACCCGATTTATCGCCGCTTCCATCATGCCAAGATGACGTTTTCACTCTACTACGCGTGGAACGAGAATTACCTCCTGCCGCTGTCGCACGACGAAGTCGTGCACGGGAAGTACTCGCTGCTCAACAAGATGTCGGGCGACGCCTGGAAGAAGTTCGCGAACCTGCGCGCGCTCTACGCCTCGATGTTCGCGCACCCGGGCAAGAAGCTCCTGTTCATGGGCTGCGAGTTCGGGCAGTGGCGGGAGTGGAGCGAGGCCAGGGCGCTCGACTGGCACCTGCTCGAGGATCCCGAGACCGGTGAACTGCACCGGGGAATGGTCGCGTTCGTGCGCGAGCTCAATCGGGTGTTGCGCGTGGAGCCCGCGCTCCACCAGGTCGACTTTCACTGGGACGGATTCGAGTGGATCGACTCTGCCGACGTCGAGCAGAGCGTCATGGCGTATGCGCGCTGGGCGAAACAGCGCGCCTCCCATGTCGTGATCGCCGCGAACTACACGCCCGTGACGCGGCGGAACTATCGCGTCGGCGTGCCGGGTGCGCGCCCTTATCGCGAAGTCCTCAACTCCGACGCGCGTGCCTGGGGCGGCAGCGGCGCCGGCAATCCCGAGCCGCTCGTCCCTCTACCGATCGAGTGGCAGGGTCAGAAGCAATCGATCGTCGTGACGCTGCCGCCGCTCGCCGTCCTCTATCTCGCGCCTTTTTGAGGAGGTCCGCCATGCGTTTTGCCCTGATTTTCATGCTCGGCTTCGCCGTGCCCGCCGCGGCGGGAATGCCCGTCCACACGTTCTCGATCGTCGCGCGCGACTCGGTCACGGGCGACCTCGGCGTCGCCGTGCAGTCGCACTATTTTGCGGTGGGCCCGGTGGTGCCGTGGGCCGAGCCGGGCGTGGGCGCGGTCGCGACGCAGTCGCTGGTCGAGGTCGCCTACGGGCCGAGGGGACTCGCGCTCATGAAGGCAGGAAAGTCCGCACCCGACGCGCTCGCCGAGCTGGTCGCCGCCGACTCGGGCCGCGGCGGCCGGCAGGTCGCGATGGTCGACACCCGCGGGCGCATCGCCGCCTACAGCGGCCCCAAGTGCATCGCCGATGCCGGGCATCTCGTGGGCGGGCAATTCTCGGTGCAGGCGAACCTGATGGCGAACGACCGAGTCTGGCCCGCCATGGCCCGGGCCTACCGCGCCGCGCGCGGGGACCTCGCCGAGCGCATGCTCCAGGCGCTCGAGGCCGCGCAGGCCGAGGGCGGCGACATTCGCGGCCAGCAGTCGGCGGCGATCCTGATCGTGCGCGGTGTGGCGAGCGACCGGCCGTGGGCGGATCGCACCATGGACCTGCGGGTCGACGATTCACCCAGGCCGATCGCGGAATTGCGTCGCCTGGTGACCGCGTGGCGCGCGTACCGCTGGGTCGATCGGGGGGATTCCGCGGTGACCGCGAACGATCTCGCGACGGCGCAGAAGGCCTACGCCGAGGGCGCGCGCCTGGCGCCCGAGAACATGGAAATCGTGTTCTGGGAGGCGGTGGGCCTGTTCTCGGTGGGACAGGAGGCAGCCGCGCTGCCGCTGTTCAGGCAGGTCTTTCAGCGCGAGCCGCACTGGGTGGCCCTGGTCGGGCGCCTGGCTGGACCGGTCGGGCTTCTGCCGAACGATCCCGTGAAGCTCAAGCGGATCACCGACCAGAACTCGCGTGGCCGGGCGATGAAGTTGCATCGTCGTTGAAACGTCGTTGATACGTAGTTGAATCGCATATGGAACGAGGCGCTTGCCGGGACCGGGTCGGGGCGGGCATGCTGGAGCGGTCCACCCTGACCAAGGAGCCGCATACATGATCCAGAGAATGGCCGCGCGCGCCGCACTTGCAGTCCTGGTCCTCGCCGCCGCTGCTGGCTGCTCGCACGCGCCAAAAACCAACTCGACCACGCAGGCGCTCAATGTCCTCGAGGCGAAGATCGAGCCCACGGCGGGCAACTCGGTTTACGGCACCGTGCGCTTCACTGCCCAGGCGAACGGCTCGGTCCAGGTTGTGGCCGATCTCGAGGGCCTGGGTCCGAACGTGACCCATGCGATCCACGTGCACGAGACCGGCGACTGCAGCGCTCCGGACGGAATGAGCGCGGGCGCGCACTACAACCCGGAGGCCAAGCCGCACGCGCTGCCGCAGGCGGAAGAGCGGCACGCGGGCGACCTCGGCAACCTCACCGCCGATGCCTCGGGAACCTCGCACTTCGTGCTCACGGTCACCAACATCTCCCTGGCGACGGGCAAGAACCCGATCCTCGGCAAGGCGGTGATCGTCCACGCCAAGTCGGACGACGGCTCGCAGCCGGCCGGCAACGCGGGCGCGCGCCTGGGCTGCGGAGTGATCAAGGCTCCTTAGAAATCTGCCGGTGCGGCG
>JBKJOC010000111.1:0-13842 GCA_046595725.1 Candidatus Eiseniibacteriota bacterium | reverse complement strand
CCTGCCCGACTCCTACCGCGCGTGGGCCGGGCCGGCGATCAAGGCCGGACGTGCGCGCGTCGCGCGGGGCGACATCGACGTCGTCCTCTCGACCTCGCCCCCCGAGACCGCGCACCTGGTGGGCGAGGCGCTCGCGCGCTCGGGACGCCTGCCGTGGGTGGCGGACTTCCGCGATCCCTGGGTCGCGCTTCACTACCGGAAGCCTCCCACTCCCTTTCATGCCGCGCGCCACCATGCCATGGAGCGGCGCGTCCTCATGCAAGCCGACCGCGTGCTGTGCGCATCGCGCACGCACGAGCAGGCGCTGTTGGCCCACCACGGCGGCGCGCTCGCGGGCCGGCTTGTGTTCATGCCCAACGGGATCGAGTCCGAATCCGGGGTCGCGCCTCCCCCGCCCGGAAGCGGCGGGCGGCGGCGCATCGTCTCGACGGGGACGCTGGTCGACGTGCCGGCGCTGTTCGCCTTTTTCGAGGCGCTGGCGCGACGCGTGAGTCGCGAACGTGCACTCGCGGAGCGCCTCGAGGTCGTCCTCGCGGGGCCGCATGACGCGGAGCTTGCGCGGCGGGTGTCCGAGCTCGGTCTCGCGGGCATGGTCTCGTTTCCGGGAGTTCTGCCGCACGCCGCGGCGCGCGCGCTCCAGCGGGCGGCGGACGTGCTCCTGTTCGTGCGCAACGAGGGCAAGGGCTACGAGGCGATGGTGCCGGGCAAGCTCTACGAGTACCTCGATGCGCGAAGGCCCCTGGTGGCCATGGTCGCCGCGGGCGAGGCCGCGGAGCTGGCGCGCTCGGCCGGCGCAGTCGTCGTCGCGCCCGATCAGGGTGATGCCGCCCTCGATGCCGCGCTTGCCGCAAGCGGACCGGGCGCGCCCCGGCCCGACGAAGACGCGATCGCGCACCTGCTCGGAACCCGCTCGCGCCGGTCCCTGGCGGGTGAGCTGGCACGCACCCTCGATTCGATTCGGGCTTAGCACTTACAACGGCAGCGCTCTCACGGGCCGTCCGCCAGGGCGTTCGCCGCGCGCGCGATGCGCACGCGCTCGAGGAACGGTAGGGGCGCGAGGAAGCCCACGACGCGGGTCCCGCTCACCTCCTTGCCATCGGGTCCGAGGAACAGGATCGTCGGCACACCCGTGACCTGGTAACGCTCCTGGAGCGCGAGGACGTCGGGCGCATCGGAGCGCGTGAAGTCGACCTTGAGCCGCGTAAATGGCGCGAGGCCCTCGGCCACGGCGCGATCGGTGAACGTGTTCTGGTCGAGCTCGTGGCAGGGCACGCACCAGTCGGCGGAGAAGTCGAGGACGACCGGGCGGCCCGCCGCCTTCGCCTGGGCGACTGCGGCGTCGGTATAGGCGTCCCAGGTCACCGCGGGCGGAGCGGTGCGAAACGCCACCATCGCGGCGGCGACGATGCCGGCGACGCCGACCGCCCACTTGAAGCGGCGAAACGTCGGCCGCTCGCGGCCCGTGGGCTCGAGGAACCCGAGGTAGAGCCCCCCCAGGCCGAGCGCCGCGGGCACGACCCACGACAGCTTCGAGGGCGCGATCGCCAGGCAGAGATAAAACGCGGCGACGCCGAGCAGGATCACCCCGAACAGGTGCTTGACCCAGTCCATCCACGAGCCCGAGCGCGGCAGGCGCGTGAGCAGCCCGGTCGAGACGCCGAGCACGAGGTAGGGCAGGCCGAGTCCGAGCGACAACACGAAAAATGCCCAGAAGCCGAACCAGGGATCGCCCCGCGAACCCACATACGCCAGGAGCGCGATGATCGGCGGGCCGATGCACGGCGCGGCGAACACGCCGACCAGCAAGCCCGCCAGGAACGTTCCGAACATCGACGCGCCCGCGGCGCCGCCGAGTTTCGTCAGCACACCGCTCGGCACCGTCAATTCGTAGACGCCGAACATCGAGAGCGCCATGGCGAACAGCAGGAGCCCGATTCCTCCCAGCACCCACGGGTTCGAGAGCCAGCCGCCGAACAGCCCACCGGTCAGCGCGGCGACGACGCCGAGCGCGCTGTACATGAGCGCGATGCCGAGCACGTAGACGAGCGCGCGCGGCAGCGCCTTCATGCCGCCCGCCGCGCCCGTGCCCGTGCCCCCGCCGAAGAGCGAGATCGTCACGCCCATCATCGGGTAGACGCAGGGCGTGAGGTTGAGCGCCAGGCCCATGAGGAAGATCAGCAGGAACGCCAGCAGCGAGCCGCGCTCCCGGAACCAGCGCGCGACCAGATCGTCGCCCGCGGCAGGCGCCTGGGAGGCGGTGACAGTCGCAGGCGCGGGAGCCGCGGTGGTTTCGGCGGGCGTGCTCAGGCGCTCGGGCCGGCCGGCTGTGGTCAGAAGGGGTGCGGCCGTGCCCTCGAGGTCGACGTCGATGCGCACCGGGATCGCGACCGGCGGCAGGCAGACCATGTCGTTGCAGGCCTGGAAGTTCAGCGTCGCCGAGAGCTTGAGCTCGGCTTCCTTAGCGTCACGCGCGGCCTTGAGCGGGACCTCGATCTCGAATTCGTCCTCGTAGACGGCGAGCGGCGACTCGGAGAACGAAAGTTTGGCTTCGACCGCCTTGGGGTAGATCGGCGCGCCCGCGCTGACGCCGCCTCTGGTCGGGATCTTGAGCACGGTCGGCACGAGGAAGTCTTCGTTCGGCCGGTGCGCATTGATGTGCCAGCCCTTCCTGACCCTGAACTTGAGGATGGCGTGCGCCGTGCCGCCAGGGGCGAGCTTGAGGTCCTTGCCGCGCTCGTACTCGACCAGTTCGGTGGCCCGGGGCGGGTCCTCCGCGAGCGCGGGCGCTGTAACGCCACAGAGCGCGCAGACGAGGGCCAGGCCCGCCAGCAACCCGCGCAGCGCGCTCAAGACTTCTTGCCGGGAATCTCCCCCGGAAGGCGCGGCGGCGTGAGCTCGCGAAACGGCACCAGGTTCTTCACCGGCTTGAGGCTCGACAGGTAGGCGTACATCGCCTTGAGGTCGGAGTCGGCGAGCTGACCGTAGACCAGCGGCATGGGCGGCTTGAGCGTGCCCTCGCGCAGCACATTGATGAACGCTTCCTCGTTCCAGCCACCGATCCCGGTCGACTTGTCAGGCGTCAGGTTGCGGGCGAACGTGACGCCCCACGGGCCGGCGAACGCGGTTCCGCTGGTCGAGACCAGCATGCCGAAGCCCTTCGTGAACAACGAGTCGTTCCACCTCGGGTAGGGATCGCTGCTCTTGTGGCCCGCCAGCGTGTACTCCGCATCAAGCCGGCCCGCCGGCAGCCGCGGCGTGTGGCAGTCGTTGCAACCGAACACGGTGACCAGCCACTTGCCGCGCGCGACCGCGTCGGCGGGGCCGCCCGCCAGTGGCGCCACGGCCGCAGGTGAAGGAACCGCCGAGCCGGCGCGCACCGAGCGGGCGCAGGCGGCGATCCCGGTAGCCAGGAGGAAGCCAAGAAGCAAGAGGGCGAGACGGCGTGTGATCATGGAGGTGAGCATGGCTACCATCCTCGGTGATCGGCTTGTGCGGCGACAGTGCTGTACGTGGATCGAACGATTAATTTGCAAGTCGCGAGCTCCCGCCGGGAGCCAATTCGCTTGACCCCCCAGCTGCAATGCCTTCAACTGTTTAGGCATTGCTTCGCGGCGCCTCCCGGCGCCCTCATGGCCCCCCGCCGAATCTCAGGAGGTTGCTCCCATGTCGCTCCCAGGAATTTCCGCGCGCGCTCTCGTTGTCGCGCTCGCGCTCCTCTCCGCCGCCGGTTCGGCTGCGCCTGCGCTGTCCAAGCCCATGCCCGACGGCGCTCCTCCGGGCGGCAGCGCGCGCGGCAACGATAAGGAGAAGAAGGACGGGAAGTCGGGCGACGCGTCCGAATCCCCGTTCACGGAATGGAGCAAGGCGACCAAGGATGCCACGCGCAAGGAGGGCCTGTTCAACGCCTGGACCAAGCGCGAGATCATCTACTGGGAGATCCGGAAGAACCAGCTCAACACGCCGTTCCTGCTCAACGCCTCGTACGCCCGCGGCATCGGCTTGTCCCGCATGCTGGGCGGCCTCCCGATCACGGACGGCCTGGTGCAGTTCGAGCGCCAGGGCGACCGCGTCTTCCTGACGATGCCGCAGTCGCGCATCATCTCGGGCGGCGCCGACTCGTCCTACCTGCGCGCGGTCGACCTGACGTTCGGCAACTCGGTGCTGCAGTCGTTCAAGATCGAGAGCGAGAAGGACTCGGTTGTCCTGGTGGACATGGCGCCGCTCTTCCTGAGCGACGCGCTCGACATCACGACCACCATGAAGGGCGCGACCAACAAGACCTTCCGCTTCGACAAGGAGCGCTCGGCGGTGACGTCGCACAAGGCGTTCGCGACCAACATGGAGATCGAGGCGCTGCTGACGTTCTCCCCGGTGGATCGCGAGAACCTGAACCTGACCACGGTCACCGACAGCCGCTACGTGCCGATCAGCGTCCACTACAGCTTCCTCGAGCTGCCGAAGCAGCCGATGCGTCCGCGCCTGGTCGACGACCGCGTGGGCTACTTCCTCGAAGCCTACAAGGACATGAGCCGCGACTCGGCAGACGACTACTGGGTTCGCTACATCAACCGCTGGAAGCTCGAGAAGAAGGACGAGACCGCCGCGCTGTCGGAGCCGAAGGAACCGATCGTGTTCTACCTCGAGAACACGATCCCGCTCCAGTGGCGCCCGTACGTGCGGGCCGGCATCGAGGAGTGGAACAAGGCGTTCGAGAAGGCCGGCTTCAAGAATGCGATCGTGGCCAAGGACCAGCCGAACGATCCCAACTGGGATGCCGAGGACGCGCGCTACTCGACGATCCGCTGGATCACCTCGTCGGAGCCGAGCTTCGGCGCGATCGGACCCTCGCAGGTCGACCCGCGGACGGGACAGATCCTGAACGCCGACATCCTGATGGAAGGCTCGATGATCGTCGGCTACTCGAACACCTACCGGCGCTGGGTCGGGCAGGAGACGGTCGAGCAGATCATGGGCATGCCGCGCGCCGACCTGGCGAAGCGCGGCCTCGACGGCAGCTATGCCTGCGAGGCCGGCATGGGCATGGCGGACGAGGGCGCATTCCTGACGACCTCGATGCGGCTTGACGGCCTGCTCCCGCCGGGGCAGCCGGTGCCGGTGGAGTTCGTTGGCGCGGGCCTCAAGTCGGTGACGATGCACGAGGTCGGGCACACGCTCGGCCTGCGCCACAACTTCAAGTCGAGCACGGCGGTCCCGCGCGCGAAGTTGCACGACCGCGAGTGGATCGCCGAGAACGGCACCACCGGATCGATCATGGACTACGACACGCCCAACGTCTCGGAAGACCCGTCGACGCAGGCGCAGTACTACTCGCCGACGGTCGGCACTTACGACCTGTGGGCGATTCAGTACGGCTACACGCCGAGCGGCAAGGCGACGGTCGAGGAGGACTACCAGGTCGTGCTCCCGATCGCACGCCAGTCGTCGCTGCAGGGTAACTACTTCGGGACCGACGAGGACACCTATCCGGCGGAGGCGCTCGATCCGCGCAACAACATCTATGACCTGGGCGAGAGCCCGCTGGCGTTCAGCAAGGAGCGCGTGGCCTACGTCTCGAAGCTCTGGAAGGACCCGGCGCTCGAGTCGAAGCTGATGAAGGACGGGGATTCCTACCTGGCGCTGCGTCGCGGCATGGACTCGATGCTGCTGCAGTACGCACGCGGCCTGTCGCACGCGCGCAAGTACGTCGGCGGCCAGTACGCCTCGCGCGCGCACAAGGGCGACCCGGGCGCCCCCCCGCCGTTCATGCCGGTGCCGGCGTCCGAGCAACGCGAGGCCATGGCGTTCCTCGCCGACCGCGCCTTCTCGGAAAACGCCTTCGACGTGCCGACCTCGATCCTCTCCCGGGTCGGCAAGGAGCAGAACTTCGACTGGGGCAACAACCTGTTCGCCTACGGCCGGCAGGACTACCCGTTCGTGACCCGCGTCCTGCAGATCCAGACCGTGGCGATGAACGGGCTGCTGGACGGAGCGCTCCTGGCCCGCGTGCGCGAGCAGGAAACGCGGCAGACCAACGCGTTCCGCGTGCAGGACGTGTTCGGAAACCTCACCAACTCGATCATGAGCGAGATCGGGATCAACGGGCCGGCGCGCTTCGCCGCGCTCGACGGTCCGATGCCGCGGCGCGAGCTGCAGCGCGCCTACGTCGATCGTCTCGCGGACATGGTCGCGGGCCCCGGCCCCGGCGCGCCCGAGGATGCGGTCGCGCTCGCGCGGCTCCACCTGTCGCGCATTGCCGACACCTGCCAGCGCGACCTGGCCTCGCCGCTGCCCAAGTCCGACACCGTGAGGGCGCACCTGATGGAGCTGCGCGCCCGGTCCAAGCGCGCGCTCGAAGCGCAGCGCGACGCGGCCGCCCCGCGCGCCGGCATGAACGCCACGCCGGCGGCGGCGGGAGCCACCGCCAGCGAGTAGACGCACCTTCCCCCGAACGGAACGGGCCCCGGCTTCGGCCGGGCCCGACCCTCGGAGAACCCCAAACCCTGCCGGGAGCCCGGATTGGCTGCCCCCGGGTCGGGCGAAAGTCCGGGTGACAAACCCGGATCGAACCCTTACAATTCCGTGCAGGCGGTGAGCTTCCCCCGCCCTGCCATCGTATGGCGGCACCGATCGCAACGCACGGTAGCGTTCCGACCCCGGCCTGCCCGGACCGCAGCTCCAGCGGTCTTACGTCCCTGCAGTTCGAACGCAAGAGAGACTTCGTGAAACGCACGTCCTCCGGCCCCTACGGCCGTCGCCCGTCTCCAAGGCAGCCGAGTTCCAACCCCACGCCCCGCCCCTCGAACGCGCCGTCCCCCGGCGCCTCCGAAGGTCTGCGCGCTGATTTCCCCCGCACCGAGATCCCGCGCGAAC
The DNA here is from genome assembly GCA_046595725.1 of Candidatus Eiseniibacteriota bacterium. Taxonomy (GTDB): domain Bacteria; phylum Eisenbacteria; class RBG-16-71-46; order RBG-16-71-46; family DASYSL01; genus JANPEF01. The sequence goes on along the minus strand of JBKJOC010000111.1, from coordinate 6,972 downwards.
GTCCGCGCACGGCCGGCCCGCGCGAGGACCGCCCGCGCGAAGTCCAAGCGGATCGCCCGCGCCCGGCGCAGGATGCGCGTCGCCCGGATCCAAGGCGGCCGGACCCGCGCGGCGAGATGCGGCGCGAGCGCGCCCCGCGCCCCGAGGGGCAGCGGGACGGAGCGCGTCCTCAAGGCGGCCGCCCCGCCCCGCGCGTGGCCGGCGGACCGAACGCCGCCCCTTCCCAGGGCGCTCGCGATCCGAGGCGCCAGCCCCGCGGACGGCGCGGACGTCCCGGCTCGCCGATCGGACCGAACGACATCCGCTCCACCGAAAACACGCGCGGCGGCCGGCCGGACGCGCGCCCGCAGAGCAGCAGCCCGAACCGCCAGGGCTACGCGCCCACGGGGGGCGGCGGCAACGGCTACCGCCGCGCCGATTCCGGCGAGCGTACCCGCTATTACGGCGACGGTCCGGGACACCGCGGGGGCTACGATCGCCCGCGCAAGACGCGCGAGCGCCGCGACATCCCGTTCACCGACCTGCTCAAGGAGCTGCAGCTCCAGACCTCGATCGACCCGACCGATCGCCTGAAGCTCGAGACCACTCCGGACGTGGTGTCGATGCGGGCGCTCGAGCTGATCGGGCCCATCGGCAAGGGCCAGCGCTGCCTGATCACCGCGCCGCCCAAGGCCGGCAAGACGACTCTGCTCCAGGAGATCGCGGTCGCGCTGAGCAAGAATCACCCCGAGGTCGAGGTCGTCGTCCTGCTGGTCGACGAGCGGCCCGAGGAGGTCACGCACTTCCGGCGCTCGGTGCCGTGCGAGGTCATGGCCGCCTCGAGCGACCAGACCGCGGCGGAGCACGTCGAGATTGCGGAGAAGGCGCTCACGCGCGTGCTCGTGCCCGTGCTCGAGGGCAAGGACGTGGTCGTGCTGCTGGATTCGATCACCCGCTTGGCTCGCGCCTACAACACGAACTTCCAGGGAATCGGACGCACGCTCTCGGGCGGGCTCGACGCCACCACGATGCAGGTGCCACGCCAGATCTTCGGCGCCGCCCGCAATATCGAGAATGGCGGCAGCCTGACGATCCTCGGCACCGCGCTCGTCGACACCGGCTCGCGCATGGACGAGGTCATCTTCCAGGAGTTCAAGGGCACCGGAAACATGGAGTTGGTGCTCTCGCGCTCGCTGTTCGAGAAGCGGGTCTTCCCCTGCATCGACATCAAGCAGAGCGGCACCCGCAAGGAAGAGAAGCTCTACGGCCCCGATGAAATGCGCGCGCTCAACTCGCTGCGCCGCCGCCTGGTCGATCGCGATCCCGAAACCGCGATGCTCGAGCTGCTCGAGCTGCTGAGGATGTACCCGACCAACGAACTGCTCCTGTCCAAGTTGATGTAGCTCCCAACTCCCCCCTCCTCGGAGGTGCCCGATGCGCCGCGCGCTCTCCCTCGCGTTGGCCGCCGCCATCGTGGCCGGCGGTACCCTGGCCCCGATGCGCGCTGCGCGCGCGGCCGACAAGTCGACCTACGTCCTGCTCAAGGCCGGCACCCTGATCGACGGCTCCGGCGCCTCACCGCGCCGGAACATCGACGTGCTGGTCAAGGACGGCCGCATCGAGTCGATAGGCGGAAACCTCACGGGCCCTCCGGGCACGAGCACCATCGACCTCGCGGGCTACACCGTCCTGCCCGGCTTGATCGACTGCCATACCCACCTGACACTCAGTCCCGACGGCCCCGGCGCCATGCTGCGCGAGGTCGCCGAGGGCCCCGCAGACGCGGCCATCCGCGGCGTTCAGGCGGCCAGGAAGACGCTCGAGGCGGGCTTCACCACCGTGCGCAACGTCGGCGCCAGCGAGTTCGTCGACGTCGCGCTCAAGCGCGCGATCGATCGCGGCGACGTGCCCGGCCCGCGCATGATCACCGCCACCAACTCGTTCTCGATCGTCGGCGGTCACGGCGACGCCAACAGCTTCAAGGCCGGCGTGCTCGAGGAACACCTCGACTACACCGCCGGCCTGCCGACCGGGGCTGACGAATGCCGCAAGGCGGTGCGCTACGCCCACAAGCACGGCGCGGGCGTGATCAAGATCATGTCGACGGGCGGGGTCCTGTCCGCGGGCGACGCGCTCTCGGCGCGCCAGTTCTCCGACGCCGAACTGGCCGCGATCGTCGAGGAGGCCACGCTGCTCGGGCTCAAGGTGTGCTGCCACGCCCACGGCGCCGCGGGGATCAAGGCGGCGGTCAGGGCGGGCGTGGCCTCGATCGAGCACGGCACGTTCCTCGATGACGAGGGCATTCGCCTGATGAAGCAGCACGGTACCTGGCTGGTGCCGACCCGCAGCGCCGGCGAGTGGGTCTACTCCCATGCCCAGACCGGCGCGCTGCCCTCCTACTCGATCGCCAAGGCGCTCGAGGTCGGGCCGGTGATGCGCGTCTCCTTCGCGAAGGCCTACAAGGCGGGAGTGAAGATCGCGTTCGGCACCGACGCGGGCGTATTCCCTCACGGCGAGAACGGGCGCGAGTTCAGGTTCATGACCGAGCTCGGCATGAAGCCGATGGAAGCGATCGTCTCCGCCACCTCGAGCGCCTCGGAACTGCTCGGCTGGAACGACGTGGGGCGGATCGCGCCGGGACGCTTCGCGGATTTCGTGGTGGTGGTAGGCGATCCGCTCGCCGACATCGGGTTGCTCGAGCACCCGATCCTCGTGATCAAGGGCGGCGTGCTCGTTCGGGACGACCGGGCACACTGATGCCCACAGAAGGCTCCTCCTTCGGCCGCCGCCATGGCGGCGCCGCGCTCGTCACGGGCGCCTCGGGAGGAATCGGCGAAGCCTTCGCCCGCCGCCTCGCCAGGGACGGCACCGACCTCGTCCTGGTGGCGCGTCGCGCCGACCGGCTCGAGGCGCTGGCGCAAGAACTCGCCGCCGCTCACGGGGTCGCCGCCCACGTCTGCCCGCTCGACCTTCTCCTGCCGGATGCCACCCGACAACTGCTCGCCTTCGTCCATGAGCGACAACTGGATGTCGGGATGCTCGTTCTCAATGCCGGCTTCGGGGTTCCGGGCCGGCTCCACGAGGCCGATCCTGACCGCCTGGTCGCGATGGTCGACCTGCACTGCAAGGTGCCGGTCCTCCTCCTGCAGGCCTTCCTTCCCGCGATGATCGAGCGCGGGAAGGGAGCGGTGATCGTGGTCGCAAGCGTGGCGGGCTACCAGCTCGGCCCGGCCAGCGCCGTCTATACGGCCAGCAAGGGCTTTGATCTTCTGCTCGGCGAGTCACTCTGGGCGGAGCTCGCGCCCCTTGGCATCGACGCACTCGCCGTCTCGCCCGGGTACACGCGCACCGGCTTCCAGGAGGCCGCGGGGATCACCCAACCGGGGTTGCCGGACTGGGCGTGGTCCTCGGCCGAGGAGGTGGCGGAGGAGGCTCTCCGGGGCCTCGGCCACCGGGCCTCGGTCATCCCGGGGCTGCCCTACAAGGTCCTCTGCGCCCTGGTACGCCTCCTGCCGCGAGGATGGCTCAATCGCCTGGCCCCACAGATCTTTTTCCGCAAGCTCGGCCGGGTGCGCGCCGAAGACGGGAGAAGGCCGGGGGTTGAGGACCGTCCCTGAGGCCCACGGAGGGTCCGATGAGCCTCACCAGCCAACCCGGCGGAACTCTTGCCGGAGGCGAAAACAACCTGGTGGTCGCGCGCCTGCGCAACGGCGACGTGGTCAAGGGCTATACCCGCGACTTCTTCCCCGACCGGCCGTTGTTCCATGTCCTGCCCAAGGGCGGGCAGGTCGCCTTCGCAGTCAAGACCGCGGAGCTCAAGGCGCTTTTCTTCGTGCGCGACCTGCTGGGCAATCGCATGCGCAACAAGGGCCGCCGCTTCCCCGCGGTCGACCAGGGTCCGCAGACCGGCCGGCGGATCGCCGTTCTTTTCGAGGATGGCGAGTTGCTGGTGGGATACGCGCAGACCTACGGCCCCGACAAGGCAGGATTCTTCGTCTTCCCGGCGGACTCGCAGAGCAACAACATCCGTGTCTACGTGCTGCGCACCGCGACCAGGCAGGTCAAGCTCGGCCCGGCGGCCGATGACCTGACGCGCACCGCGCCCCCGCCCCGCGCCAAGAACCGCCCCGCCGCCTAGGTGCGGTAGCGCGCGAGCGCGAGGTTCACGATCTCCTCGATCAACGCGGCATGGTCGCGGCCCGACTTCTTCGCGGCCATCGCGAACTCCGCCGCCGACTGCAGCCAGGGGTTGGGATTGACCTCGAGCACGTAGACCTGCCCTTCGGGCGTCAGGCGCATGTCGATCCGCCCGTAGTCGCGCAGTTCGAGCGCGCGGAAGGCTTGGACCGCCGTCTGCTGCAGTGTCTGCGTGGTTTCCTCGGGCAGGTCGCCGGGCAGGATGCTCTTGGTCACCTTGTAGGCGACCGTCCCCTTCTCCCACTTGACCTCGGAGCCTGCGATCCTGGGCGTGCCCTCGGGCAGGCGCGAGAGGTCGAGTTCGACCACCGGCAGTGCTTCGGGCTCGCCGTTGCCGAGCACCGCGACGTACATCTCGCGGCCTTCGATGTACTCCTCGATCAGGACCGGAGAATCGAACTGCTCGTGCAGGTCGTGGATGCGCTCCATGAGGTCCTTGATCGACACGCACAGTGCGTTGAAGCTGATGCCGATGGAACCGTCCTCGCGCGCCGGCTTGACGATGACCGGAAACTGCAGGTCGTGCGACCAGTCGAGGCGCCCGCGGTGGACACTCGCGAAATAGGGCGTCCTTATACCGTGGAAGGCGAAGATCTTCTTGGCCAGCGACTTGTTCTGCGCGAGATGGAGTCCACCCGGCCCGGCGCCCGTGTACTTGCGCCCGAGCAGGTCTAAGTAGGCCGCGAGGTTGATGTCCTTGGTGTCGTCGCCCGCCCACGACTCCGTCAGGTTGAACACCAGGTCGCACTCGGTGTCGGCGAGGCGCTTGAGCGATTCCGTCGTGCCGTCGATCTCGACGTAGAACGGGGAGTGCCCGTTCGCGCGCAGGGCCTCATGGATCTCCTGGCGATCCTCCTTCTCCGGCTTTTTCTTGCTGCGCGACGGCGTCGGTTCCTCCGGCTCGTCGCCTTCATCCCACACGTCGTACAGGACCGCCACCCGCAACTTGGTCATGGTCACTCCGGGCGTGTTTCGATCAAACGTGGACGAACTTGCCCCGCGTCAGGTAATTCATCGCCAGGGTCGTGCCGTAGGCCGTGAGCTCGACCAGGGCCGCCGCTTCCTTCGAGCGCTCGAGCCAGAGATCGCGCTCGCGCACGTGCCGCGTCATCGACTCGATCAGGCCCCGCACGACGGGCCGACGGACGCCGGTCCAGTAAGTGATCTTGTCGGTCAGGGACAGGCGGTGCTCGTGCATGAAATCCACCGCGGGGCGCAGGTTCTTGCGGCGCGGATTGCGCGGGACGAACATGTCGCGCAGGTCGCCGTCCATCGCCAGGTCGACCGCTGCGCGGTTCTGCTCCAGAACCTGGCGGTAGAACTCCTCGACCGTCAACTCCATCTGCTCGACCGTGATGTCGGTGTCGCCCTTGCCGACCACGGGGTCGGTGTCGCCGCAACGCTTCACGAAGCGCTCGATGTAGCGCAGCTTGGCGAGCGCGGGCCAGCCCCGGTAACGGTCGCGCCAGGCGGAGCGCGGCGTCAGCCAGACCGCGAACGTCTCGGCGAAGTCCTCGTCCGGATGCTTCTGCGCATACCAGCCGGCAAGGTGGCGCACGTACTTGCGCGAGAACGGGACCGGCTTGTACTCGTCTCGATAGCGTCGATTGAAGGGGCCGAAGAGCTCGCGCCACTCCGGCGTGGCGTAGAGCCGGTAGGCATAATTGAACGCGTGGCCCGCCTCGTGCCGCAAGTACATCATGATCTCGCGCTCGCTCTCGAGGTCGTTCACGCTGCGCTCGATCCTGGCCAGCTTGGGATCCGCCAGGTAGAAGGGCACGCCGATCACGGGCTCGCCGGAGGGGCAGCCCCACTCGTCGGTCAGGTAGACGACAGCCTGGTAGCGCTTGATGCCCTTCTTGAGCAGTTCCTTGCTGAGTCTCTCGACCAGGCGCTCGACCGGCGAGCCCTCGATCTTGAGGCCGAGTTGGGAAATGCGCTTGCCGAGCAGCTCCTTGACGTCCGGTGGGGTCTCTTCGAAATCGATCATCGGTCGTATTGGAACACAGGTTCTCGCGCGCGGGCAACCTTCTCCCCCGTAGCGGGGCGGCGCGCGTAGAATCGCAGGATGAACGTTCTCGTGACCGGAGCCACGGGCTACATCGGCGGGCGCCTGGTGCCGCGCCTCATCGCCCTTGGACATCGCGTGCGTTGCCTGGCGCGCGATCCGTCGCGGCTCGAGGGCCGCGCGTGGAGCGGAGTCGAGGTCGTGCGCGGCGACGCGCTCGACCCGTCATCGCTCGCGGACGCGCTCACTGGAATGGACGCCGCCTACTACCTCATCCATTCGCTCGCTGCCGGCGAGGCCGGTTTCGAGGAGCGCGACCGCGCCGCCGCGCGGCACTTCGGCGAGGCCGCCGTGCACGCGGGCGTGCGCCAGGTCATCTACCTGGGCGGCCTGGGCGAGAATCTCCCGAATCTCTCGCCCCACCTGCGCAGCCGCCAGGAAACGGGCGCCGCGTTGCGCGCGACCGGCGCGCCGGTGACCGAATTCCGCGCCGCGGTCATCGTCGGTTCGGGCAGCCTTTCGTTCGAGATGATCCGCTACCTGACCGAGCGCCTGCCGGTCATGATCTGCCCGCGCTGGCTCGACACGCGCTGCCAGCCGATCGCGATCCGTGACGTGCTGGCCTACCTCGTCCAGGCGCTCGGACAACCCAAGGCGATCGGCCGCGTGTTCGAGATCGGCGGCCCGGACGTCGTGAGCTATGGCGACATGATCCGCACCTACGCGAGCGTGCGCAGCCTGCGGCGCTGGCTCCTGCGCGTGCCCATCTTGACGCCGCGGCTCTCGTC
>JBKJOC010000507.1:0-21790 GCA_046595725.1 Candidatus Eiseniibacteriota bacterium | reverse complement strand
TGTGTCCACGCTCAAGGCCCTGGTCGCCGATCCGCTCGGCGCCGAGGCCGAGCGCGTGCTCCTGACGGCCGGCTTCGAGGTCAAGCGTGAGACCGGCCTTGCGGGTGATGCGCTGGTCTCGGCGCTCCACGGCCGCCAGGCGCTCCTCGTGCGCGGCGCGACCAGGGTCACCGCCGACGTGCTGTCGAAGGTCACGACGCTCAAGGTGGTCGCGCGCGCGGGAGCGGGTGTCGACAACATCGACGTCACGGCCGCCCAGGCGAAGGGCATCGCGGTCTACAACGCGCCCGGCGCCAACGCGGTCTCGGTCGCCGAGCACACGTGGGGACTGATCTTCGCGGTGCTGCGCCACATTCCCGAGGCCGACGCCACCACGCGCGCCGGCAAGTGGGAGAAGAACCGCCTCATGGGCTTCGAGGTCTCTGGTCGCACACTCGGCGTGCTGGGCCTCGGTTGGGTCGGCCGTGAGGTCGCGCGCATCGGCGTCGCGCTGCGCTGCCGGGTGCTCGGCTACGATCCCGATCCCGCTGCCGGAGGCGAGCTGGTGGGCGTCGAGCGCGTCGATCTCGAGACGCTCTTTCACCAGAGCGACATCCTCACGCTCCACGCGCCGCTCATGCCGGCCACGCGCCATGTCGCGAACCACGAGCGCCTCGCGCGCATGAAACCCGGAGGGGTCGTGATCAATGCCGCGCGCGGCGGCCTGGTCGATGAGGACGCGCTGGCGGACCTGCTCGCGGCCGGCAAGCTGGGTGGTGCCGGTCTCGACGTCTTCGAGCATGAGCCGCCGGGCGAGCATCGCCTGTTCGCAATTCCGAATGTCGTGCTCACCCCGCACCTCGGTGGCTCCACCGCCGAGGCGCAGGAACGGGCTGCGATCGCCGCGGCGCGCGCAGTGTGCGCGCACCTCGCGGGCGAGACGCCGCCCGGGCGCGTGGTCTAGATGCCTTGCAGCGTCGTCCTCGGCGCCCAGTGGGGAGACGAGGGCAAGGGCAAGATCGTCGACGTGCTCGCCGCCGACCACGACTTGGTGGCGCGCTACCAGGGCGGCTCGAATGCCGGCCACAGCGTCGTGGTGGACGGCACGACCGTCGTGCTGCGCCTCGTCCCCTCCGGGATCCTCCGCCAAGGCAAGCGCTGCCTGCTCGGCAACGGCGTCGTGGTCGATCCCGCAGCGTTCCTCGAGGAGATGGACGGGCTGCTCGCGCTCGGGCATCGGCTCGAGGGGCGACTGTTCGTCAGTCCCGAGGCGCACGTCATCCTGCCCTACCACAAGATCATCGAGAGCGAAGCCGAGCAGGGACTGCGCCCCGTCGGCACGACCGGCCGCGGCATCGGGCCGGCGTACCAGGACAAGGCGGGACGCTTCGGCCTGCGCATGGCCGACCTGCTCGATCCCGCGGGAGCGAAGGAGCTGATCGGCTGGGCCGCCGAACGCCTGCGCCGCCTGCTTGGCCCATCGGCGTCGATCCCCGAGCCCGGCGAGGTTGCTGCGCAATACCTCGAGTTCGGCAGGAAGCTCGAGCCCTTCATCGCCGACGTGCGGCCCATGCTGTGGGAGGCGATCAGCCGCGGCCAGAGCGTCCTGCTCGAAGGCGCGCAGGGCACGCTGCTCGACCTCGATCACGGCACCTATCCCTATGTCACGTCCTCGAGCGCGTCGGTCGGCGGGGCATTGACCGGCCTCGGCCTGGGCCCGCACGCGATCCAGCGCGTGATCGGCGTCACCAAGGCGTACACGACCCGGGTCGGGCACGGACCGTTCCCGACCGAGTTCGACGAGGCGCTCGCCGACACGATCCGCGAGGTCGGCCACGAGTACGGAGCCGTCACCGGGCGACCGCGCCGCTGCGGCTGGCTCGACGCGGTCGCGCTGCGCTACGCCTGCCAGTTGAACGGCCTGGACGAGCTGATCGTCACCAAGCTCGACGTGCTCGACGACCTCCCCGAGATCCAGGTCGCCGCTCGTTACCGGCGCGGCGCCGAGGACGCGGGTTTCGTCCCCGACGCGCGGCGGCTCGAGGGCATCAAGCCCGTGTACGAGACCTACGAAGGCTGGAAGAGCTCGACCAAGGCCTGCCGGCGCTTCATGGATCTCCCGGTCGCCGCGCGCGGTTACCTGCGCGCCATCGAAGCGATGGCGGGGGTGCGCGTGTCGTGGGTGTCGGTGGGTCCGGAGCGCGAGGCCATGATCGAGGTTCCGGAGGCCTGAGTGGCGACGCACGCCGCGCTCCTGCGGGGCACCAACGTCGGCCGCGCGAAGCGCCTCGCCATGCCCGACCTCAAGGCTTTGTTCGAGCAGCTCGGGTCGCGCGACGTGCGCACGCTGCTCAACAGCGGGAACGTCGCGTTCACCACCGGCAGGATCGCCGCCGTCAAGCTCGCCGACGCGATCCAGATCGGGATCGCGACCGAGCTCGATCCGCTACACCGAGCGCGCCTCTTGCCCTTGGCCGCGCGGCACGGGCAGGACGAATTGCTGGCGCTCGAAACGCGCACCGCGTACCTGTGGTGTCCTAACGGCGCGCTCGAGAGCCCGCTCACCGCGGCGGTGACCAGGACACTCCGGGACGGCGCGACTACCCTCAACTGGGCGACGATCGGGACGCTGCAGGCGCTAATGTCTCATTCCAACCCTTGGCTTATGACAGGCGCTGAAGAATGCGCCGACCTCAAGACCTGACACGAGGGTCGCGATGCGATTAGACTGCGACCCGCGACCCGTTAGCTCAGTCGGTAGAGCACCGGCCTTTTAAGCTGGGAGTCGAAGGTTCGATCCCTTCACGGGTCACCAGGAAGTACGCACAATAACGAGCGGCCCCGGGGGGGATCCCGGGGCCGAAGTCGTTCACGCATACGGGAGCCCTAGGACCGGTAGAGCGCCTTGACCTGGCCCCACGAAGACGGCAACGCCGGCGTCCGGATGTCAATGCGGACGGGGTAATCCTCGGTCTCCCCGTTGCGCAGGCTACCCTGTCCGGTCGATCCCGACCAGGGGAAGTCGTTGATGACCGGATTGTCGCTGATCGTCACGCGCATCCAGCTCGCGCCGGGATTCGGACCGACGAGAAACGCCGGCGAGACTTGATTGAGGCAGCCCGGCGGCATGGGAATGAGGACGTTCTTCACCGCCCACTCTAAGGCGCACCCGGTCGCGCACACGAAATTGTCGTTCCAGTCGCCGTCCTGGTTCATGTCGATCAGGATGTTGAGGAAGGCCTGTCGGCCTTGCAAGGGACCGCAGTTGTAGGTGTCGAACTGCACTTTCGACGTCTCGCATGCAATCAGGTTCGGCGGCTGGACTCCGGCGTCCGAGCCGTCGGCGAAACACTCGTCCTGGTCGAACGTGAGGCCGAACGCCGCCTCGACGCAATCGGTCGGGACCGGGCCGCAGCTGCCGGTGCCGACCGCGGGCTCGTTCATCTTGGCCTGCGGGTCATGGTCGACGCCCATCGCGCCGATGGCCGGTTGTCCCCAGCAACCGAGCCAGAAATTGTTGTCACCAATCAGGACATGACGCACGAAGCCGGAGATTCCCGGCGGCGTGCTGATCGGGGCACAGGACGTTTCCTGCGTGCTCGGAAAGCCCGGCCCGATGCATGTCGGGAATTTGCCCATCACTCCGGGATAGGCCTGCACTCCCTCCGGCGCGTCGCCTAGATCCTCTCGGTTCATCTGGCAATCAGGTCCGTCGACGTCGTGCGCGAATGCGGGTGTCGTGAACAGCAGTCCCGAAAGCAGGAGCAACCATCGTGAGCAAGGTTTCATGGCGAGATCCCTCATGAGGAACGTTGCGGGATCGCCCGGCCCGCCGCCGAAGTGTGCGATGCGAGATGCGGCGATGAGCAGCCCGGGGGAGCGGGAAGCCGCGTCGGCGGTCGATCGATCGAAGTCACCGGGGGAAAGCCCGTTGGAGGCGGGCGGCGCGATCACCGGGAGTCGCGCGCGACGAGGATGTTACGCTCGGGTCCGGGGAGGGTCAAGTGAAAGGGCCGCCCCGAAGGACGGCCCTCGTACCGCGTGGAACTGCCCCGGCGTGCCGGTCGGGTCAGCGTCCGAAGGATCCCACGAAGCCGAGCAGCGTGCGCGGCGAGGTGTGGTGGTAATACGTCGTGCCGGTGGCAGCGAGGCGCATCCACAGGGGATTTGGACCGCTCGTCATCTTGAAGCCGATGCCGGCCTTCGCTTCCCAGCCGAGGTTGAAGCGGGTGCGCGTCCGAATCGCGTAAGGCGAGATGCCCTGCTCCCCGCCGGGGCCGATGCTCAGCGCGCCGGTCGAGTCTCCGAGCGACACCGAGCCCACGCCCGAGTTGACCGCGCTCGTGACTTCGCTCGAGTGCGACCAGATGACTCCAGGTCCGAGCGAGAAGAACGGGCTGAGCGAAGGGGAGAAATTCGGCTGCACCTGGAGTGCCAGGATCATCGGCGTCACCAGGTAGTAGCGCGACTTTATGTCGACGCCGCTGTAGCCGAACGGCACGATCGGTGCGGTGCGCGCCATCTCTTCCTGCTGGTCGTTGAAATATGAGTCCTCGCCGAAGTGCAGGCCGACCGATCCCACGATCCCGAACATGTCGCGCTGGTAGATCTGGTGGTTGACGCGCAGCAGGAGGCCCGGATCGACATTGTCCCGCTTGAGCGTGGCGATCGGGTAGGAGACGCCGGCATCGAACCACCAGCGCGTGAAGGTGGGCGGGGACACGAGGTCCCGGCCGACCTGGCCGAGGATGCCCGGCTGATCCGAGCCCAGGTCCATCGGCGGACGCTCGAGAACGGTGACTTCCGCACCGCAGGGCGAAGCCGCCGCCAGGGCGAGGACGAACAGTGAAACGGGAAGGAAACGCCGCATCTCATTCCTCCATGACTCGGGACCGAGGAAGGCACGCCGATCGTGTCCCACGCCCGTCGTGGTCGTGGCACGGTCAGACTAAGGAGGTCCCTCACGCGGGGCAAGCCCGTTTGGCCGGGACCAAGGATCCATCCGTACAGGTTTTCGGCGCCTCGAGGAGGCGGCTTGAGGGGATTCGATCTCCCCTTCGGCAAAGGCGAGGTGATGCTAGCACAAACACTTGCGGCTGTCGTGCCGGCTACATTCGACTTGCCCACGGGGCCCGGGCGTGCTTTTCTACAGACGGCTTCCCGGAATCTTCACCGTATCTGGAACCGAATCGGGCGCGGCGCATCCAAGAGGTGGAACCCGCAGGTGCGGGCGCTCCGCCCTTTCCAGCCACGAGGATCTCGTGAAGTGTAGCGACGTGATCAACCAGCTCTCCGACTATCTCGACGCCGAAGCGGCGCAGGACCTGTGTGCCGATCTTGAAGCCCATTTTTCCGACTGCCCCCAGTGCAAGATCTCGATCGACACGGTCAAGAAGACCATCTCGCTCTATCGCTCCGAGCCTGTGCCCGAGTGCCCTGAGCAAGTTCGCCTGAGGCTGCACAGCATCCTCTCCTTCGAATACCAGAAGAAATAACCGAATGCGCCTGGGGATCCTCGGCCTGCCGCAGGGCGGGAAGACGACGCTGTTCGAAATCCTGGTGTCGAACGCGCCTGCGCGTGCGCCCGGCGCGCGGCAGGATCGCGTCGGCGTCGTCCGCGTGCCTGACGAGCGCGTCGATCGCCTGAGCGGCATGTACAAGCCGAAGAAGACGACCTTCGCCACGCTCGAGGTCGTCGATTCGCAGGCCATGGGGCAGGGCACCGCGGGCGGCCCGAAGGGTCCCGACCTGTTCGCCGGGGTGCGCAACGCCGACGCGCTCGTCCTGGTGGTGCGCGCCTTCGACGATCCAAGCGTCCCGCATCCCAGGGGAGCGGTTGACGCCGCGCGCGACCTGGCGGATCTCGAAGCCGAGATCCTGCTCAATGACATGGCGATCGTCGAGACCCGCCTCGAACGCATCACCAAGCAGAAGCGCATTGCCCGGACCGGCGAGCTCGAGCGCGAGGAAGCGGTGCTTGGCCGCTGCAAGGAAGCGCTCGACCAGGAGACGCCCCTGCGCGAGCTCGAGTTCGACAAGGACGAGGATCGCGTCCTGCGCGGATTCCAGATGCTCTCGCGCAAGCCGCTGCTCGTGATCTACAACGTGGCCTCGGGCCAGTCGTTTGCGCCGCCCTCGAGCGAGCGCAAGGGCGTGCGGACGGTCGTGCTGCCGTGCGCCGACGAGCGCGAGGTCGCGCAGTTGCCGGAGGGCGAGCGCGCCCAGTTCCGCGAGGCCTATGGCATCTCCGAGGACGGTCTCGTCCTGCTGGTGCGCTCGGCCTATGGACTGCTCGGCCTGATCTCCTTCCTGACGGCCGGCGAGGACGAGGTGCGGGCCTGGACGATCGAGCGCGGCGACACCGCGGTCGACGCTGCGGGCGCGATTCACTCCGACCTGGCGCAGGGCTTCGTGCGGGCGGTGGTGATGTCGTACGAGCAGTTCCTCGAGGCGGGTTCGGAGGCAAAGGCGCGGGAGAAGGGGTGGCAGCGCACGGAGGGCCGCGACTACAGGGTCGTCGACGGGGACATCCTCCACATCCTGCACAACAAGTAGCCTCCCGGGCCGCCTGACAATTTTCTGACTGGAACTGGCTCCCGCCGCTGTTTTAAGCTTCTGGAACGCGGAAAGGAGGTGGTCCAGTGCCCAGTTCGAATACCGGCAGCATTGAGGATCGCGGAGGTGGCAGCAGCTAACCGCGGAAGTTCAAAGAGTGGTGCGGTAAGCTAATCCCAACTGCCCACCGAGGTTCGGGGGAGTCGCGCAAGCGGCTCCCCCTCCTTATTGCAAGTCGCGCAAGCGGCCCCGCCTCCTTATTTCTGGTCCCTTTTGACGCAAGTTGCCGTCCCTGTTACATTTCTCCCGACTCCTTCGGGGCGGGGCGCAAGTCCCCACCGGCGGTACAGCCCGCGAGCCCCGCGCGTCTTGCGCGCGGAGCAGGATCCGGTGAGATTCCGGAGCCGACCGTCACAGTCGGGATGAGAGAAGGGGGAATGCCGAATCGACGTGTGCGGCCTGCTCGGGCGCGCGAGGATTCGGCACGCTCGCCATTCGCCCCGTGGTCCACCCGCGGGGCGTTTCTGTTTCAGGGAGCGCAGCGGGCGCGAGACCGGCATCCAACCTTCGGAGATTCGTGGCGAACGCGCGGCTGGACGAAGGATTCATGCAGGAAGCGCTCGCGCTCGCCGAGAAGGGCGCGGGCCTGACGCGTCCGAATCCGCAGGTCGGCGCGGTGGTCGTGCGCGCGGGCAAGGTCGTCGGGAGCGGGTGGCATCGCAAGCTCGGGGCCCCCCATGCCGAGTGCGCCGCGCTCAAGGACGCTGGAAGAAAGGCGCGCGGGGCGACGCTCTACGTCAACCTCGAGCCCTGCGCCCATGACGGGCGCACCCCGCCGTGCGTGCCGAAGATCCTGGATGCCGGCATCCGGCGCGTCGTCGTGGCGCACCGGGATCCGGATCCCCGGGTCGCGGGGCGCGGGTTCCGCTGGCTCAAGCGCGCGGGCGTGGCATTGACGACCGGCGTGCTCGAGGCGGAGGCGCGGGCGCTCAACGCCGGCTACCTGAGCGCGCACGAGCGCGGGCGACCGAGGCTGGCGCTCAAGCTCGCAACCTCGCTCGACGGGCGCGTGGCGCCGGCGCGAGGCGGCGCGCGCTGGATCACCGGCGAGGCCTCGCGGCGCGCGGCGCACGAACTCCGGGCGCGGCACGACACGATCGTGGTCGGCGGCGGGACGGTGCGGCGGGACGATCCGGAACTCACGGCGCGCGGCGTGCGTGGGCGCGGCGGCTCGCCGCTGCGCGTGGTGGTGTCGGCCAGCCTCGATCTTCCCGCGCGCGCGCGGCTGTTTGGCCCCGCGCTGGCCAGGGGCACCGTGGTCGCGACGCTCGCGCCCGAGGAGCGCCCGGCGAAGGATCGCCGCGCCCACGAACTGCGCGCTGCGCGGCTGGCCCGGCGTGGTGTTGCGGTGTGGTTCCTGCCGAAGGGGCCGGGCGGCGTCGCGCTCGACGTTCTGGCGGCGCGGCTGGCGCAGGAGGGGCGCCACGACGTGCTGGTCGAGGGCGGCCCGACGCTCGCCGCGCGGCTCGCCGATCTGGGGCTGGTGGACGAACTGTGGCTGTTCGTCGCGCCGCGGCTGTTGGGCGCGCAGGCGCGGGGATGGGGTTTCGGCGAGAAGGCGAGCAGCCTCGCGGACGGGTGGGTGCTCGAGCCCGCGCTCACGCTGCCGGTGGGCGAGGATGTCGTAATCTATGGCCGGCCGACGCGCAGCGGAAAGCGGTAGCGGGGTGTTCACGGGACTGGTCGAGGAGACGGGAACGATCGAGCATGCGGAAAAGGACCATGACGGGCGCCGCCTCGTGGTCACCTCGGCGATCGTCGGTCAGGGGCTCGCGATCGGAGACAGCGTGAGCGTCAACGGCTGCTGCCAGACCGTGGTGGACTCGAAGGACGGCTGGTTTGCCGTGGTCGCGGTTCCCGAGACTCTGCGCCGCACGACGCTGGGCGCGCTGATCGCGGGCGACCCCGTCAACCTTGAGCGGCCCGTGCGCCTGATGGACCGCCTGGGCGGCCACCTGGTGCAGGGGCACGTCGACGCGGTGGGCCGGGTGCGGATGGTGCGCGAGGAAGCGCCGGGATGGTGGCTGTCGATCGAGGTGCCGCGCGAGCTCCTGCGCTACGTCGCGCTCAAGGGCTCGATCGCCGTCGACGGCGTGAGCCTGACGCTGGCGGGCGTGGATGACGCCGGCTTCGAGGTCGCGATCATTCCGCACACGTGGCAGGCGACGGTGCTGAGACATTACCGCCCGGGCAGCGAGGTCAACCTCGAGGTGGACCTGCTCGCGCGGTACCTGGAACGGCTGATCAAGGAGGCTTCGACATGAGCAAGATCGCCGTCACGAGCAAGCCGGCGCGCAAGTCCAAGGCCACGCGGGCAGGAGTGCCGCGCGCCGCGGCGCGGCGGGCGCCCGCCGGGCGCGGGGTGGTGCCGATCGAGAAGCCGCGCTTCTCGGACGTCGCCGCCGCGATCGCCGACATCAAGGCGGGCCGCATGATCGTCGTGGTCGACGATGCGGATCGCGAGAACGAGGGCGACCTCATCATGGCGGCTTCGAAGATCAAGGCGTCCGACGTCAATTTCATGGTGACCGAGGGGCGCGGTCTGCTGTGCGTCCCGCTTTCGGCCGATCGCGCCGAGGCCCTCGACCTCTTCCCCATGACCGCCGAGAACACGGCGCTCCACGGGACCGCTTTCACGGTGTCCGTCGATGCCACCGAAGGGGTCACGACCGGAATTTCGGCGCAGGATCGCGCGCGCACGATTCGACTGCTCGCGGACCCGAAGGCGAAGGCGCAGGAGTTCGCCCGCCCCGGGCACGTCTTCCCGCTGCGCGCAGTGCGGGGTGGCGTGCTGCGGCGGGCGGGGCACACCGAGGCCGCGCTCGACCTGGTCGAGCTCGCGGGCGCGGGCACGGTGGGCGTCCTGTGCGAGATGATGGCGCCGGACGGCACGATGGCGCGGCTGCCGCTCCTGACCCGGTTCGCCAGGAAGCATGGCCTGCGCATGCTCGCCATCAAGGACCTGATCGCGTATCGGCGCCGTCACGAGAAGCTGGTGCAGGAGATCCTGACCACCAAGCTGCCGACGGCACAGGGCACGTTCGATCTTCATCTCTACGAGAGCCTGCTCGACGGCGACCACCACGTCGCGCTGACCATGGGCGACCTGTCGAAGAAGGATGCCGCGCTGGTGCGCGTCCACTCCCAGTGCCTGACCGGCGACGTGCTGGGCTCTTTGCGCTGCGACTGCGGCCCGCAGATGCAGGCGGCGCTGGCGGCGATCGCGAAACAGGGACGCGGTGTGTTCCTTTACATGAGGCAGGAAGGGCGGGGGATCGGCCTCGCCAACAAGCTCAGGGCCTACGTTCTGCAGGATCAGGGCTACGACACCGTGCAGGCGAACTTGAAGCTCGGATTTCCCGCCGACCTGCGCGACTACGGGATTGGCGCGCAGATCCTGCACGACCTCGGCGTGCGCAAGATCGAGCTCATGACCAACAACCCGCGCAAGATTGTCGGCCTGGAGGCGTTCGGCCTCGAGATCGTCCGCCGCCGCCCGATCGAGGTGCCGACCAACGTCAACAACCGGCGCTACCTTGCGACCAAGCGCGACAAACTCGGCCATCTGCTCGACCTCGGCACCGGGGAGAGCCGTTGAGGCCGGGCATCGGGCGGGAGTTTACGGGCGGTCCGGCCGCGCCGGGGCTCAGCATCGCGATCGCGGCGAGCCGCTTTCACGGGCCGATGGTGGAGCGCCTGGTCGAGGGCGCGGGCGCGGAACTCAAGCGCCTCGAGGCGATGCCCGCCGACCTGGCGTGGGCGCCCGGTGCATTCGAGCTGCCGCAACTGGCGCAGGTCCTCGCGCGCACCGGTCGCTACGACGCGATCCTCGCGCTGGGTGTGGTCATTCGCGGCGAGACGCCCCACTTCGATCACGTGTGCGCCGAGGCCGCGCGCGGCATCGCCGAGGTCGCGCGCGCCGAGGGCGTGCCCGTCATGTTCGGAGTGGTGACCGCCGACGATCCGGAGCAGGCGCATGCACGCGCCGGTGGGGTGTCGAACAAGGGCGAGGACGTCGCGCGGGCCGCGGTCGAGTTCGTCCGTGTATTGCGGGAGGTACGATGAGCGGCGGTGTGGGACCCAGGCGGCGCGGGCGCGAGCTGGTGTTCCGCCTGCTCTACCAGGCCGACCTGACGAACGATTCGATCGCCACGCTGTGGCAGGGCGCGCGCGAGGCCGAGCGGCTGCCCGGCGAGGCGGACGAGTACGTCGACGCGCTCGTGACCGCACTCGAGGAGGGCCTGCCCGACCTCGATCGTCGCATCGGCCTGGCGCTCGAGAAGTGGAACATGGAGCGGCTGGCGGTGACCGATCGCAGCGTCTTGCGCCTGGCGACCGCGGAGTTCGTCCACCTGCCCGGTACGCCGGCGCGGGTCACCATCGACGAGGCGGTGGCGATCGCGCGCAGGTACGGGCGCGAGGAATCGGGGCGCTTCGT
Source organism: Candidatus Eiseniibacteriota bacterium (assembly GCA_046595725.1). Classification (GTDB taxonomy): domain Bacteria; phylum Eisenbacteria; class RBG-16-71-46; order RBG-16-71-46; family DASYSL01; genus JANPEF01. The sequence continues at coordinate 10,758 of JBKJOC010000507.1, read as the reverse complement.
CAACGGGGTGCTCGACCGCCTGGCGCGCGACATCAGGCCGGGCGAGCTCGAGGACCACGCCACGGGCCGCGGTGCTGCGGTGCTGCCGGAGGACGGCGCGTGAAGATCGCGATCCTCTCCGACCTGCACTCGAACGGGGATGCGCTCGACGCCGTCCTTGCGCACGCGCGCACCGAGGGGGCGGAGGATTGGTGGTGCCTGGGCGACATCGTCGGCTATGGCGCGGAGCCCGACAAGGTGGTCGACCTCGTGCGCGAGCTCAAGGCGGTGACCGTGGCGGGCAACCACGACTGGGCGGCCAGCGGGCTGCTCTCGACCCGGATGTTCAACAAGCACGCCGCGTTCGCCGCACACTGGACCGCCAAGAACACCAGCGCGCCCAACCTGGCGTGGCTTGCGGGGCTCCCCCTGGTCGAGCTCCGCGAGAACGCGCGCATGGTCCACGCCACGCCGTCCGCGCCCGAGGAGTGGAACTACTGCATGCGGATCGAGGACGCGCTACTCGAACTACGCTCGTTCGAGGAGATGGTCTGCATGATCGGGCATTCGCACTACCCGGGCGTGTTCGAGCAGGACGGCGACGACATCCGCTACACCCGCGCCACCGAGTTGCGGCTGCGCGCGGGCCGGCGCTACCTGGTCAACGTCGGCTCGGTCGGGCAGCCGCGCGATGGCGACCCGCGCGCGGCCTATGCCCTCTACGACACCGAGTCGGGACTCCTGCGTCACGTGCGGGTGGCCTACGACGTCGAGGCCGCGCAGGCCCGGATCCTCGCCGCCGGCCTGCCGCCGTTCCTCGCCTCGCGCCTGGCGGCCGGCGACTGATGGCGGTCCCCGCGGCCGGACCGCCGCGGAGCCACACGCCGGGTCGCGTCCTGGTCACCGATGGCGAGATGAAGCACGCGCTCGGCATCGCGCGCGCGCTCGATGCGCGCGGACACGAGGTCCACCTGGTCGCCCGCTCGAGGCGCGCCCCCGCCGTCCATTCGCGTTCCGTCCGCCGTTCCCACCTGCTCCCCGCGCCGTCCGATCCGCTGTATCCCGGCGCCCTCCTGCAGTGCGCCTCGGACCTTGCGCCCGTAAGCATCGTGGCGGTGGGCGATGGCTCGGTGCGCGCCGCCGACTCGCTGCGCGAGCGCTGGCCGGCCGGCGCGCGCATCGCGCTGCCGCCTCCCGCCTCGCTCGCGGTCGCGAGCGACAAGGCGCGCACCGGCGAGCTCGCGCGCTCGCTCGGCCTCGACACCCCGCGCGAGCGCACGGCCGAGAGCCTCGAGGAGGCGCGCGCCGCGTTCCACGAGGCGGGGGGATGCGCGGTCTTCAAGTCGCGCTTCGAGGCCGGCCGGAAGATCCTGCGCTACGTTCGGAGCGAGAGCGAGATCGCCTCCGCCTTCGATCACGTGCGCGGGCTCTCGGGCGCGGGACCCCTCGTCCAGGAGTACATCGCGGGCGAGGGCTGGGCCTGGTTCGCGCTCTACTGGAATGGGCGGCGCGTACGCCGCTTCATGAACCGGCGCGTGCGCGAGTGGCCGCCCTCGGGTGGGACCAGTGCGGCCGCCGAGAGCGTGCTTGACGCGCCCGCGCTCGAGCGGATGGGCGCGGCGCTGCTCGACGCGCTGGCGTGGCACGGCGTCGCGATGGTCGAGTGCAAGCGCACGCCCGAGGGGCGCTTCGTGCTGATGGAGATCAACGCCAAGTTCTGGGGCTCGCACGACCTGGCGCTCGCGGCGGGTGTCGACTTCCCGGGGGACATGGTCGCCCTGCTCGAGGGCAGGGAGATCGCGCAACCGCAACCGTCATGGCGCGCACTGCGCTGCTCGTGGCCGCTCGGCGGCGACCTCTGGCACGGGTTGGCGCGCCCCAGGGCGCTGCCGCGCGTCCTGTTCGACGCGCTCTCCCCGCGCGTGGCGCACACCCTTCGCGCGGGCGACCCGGTGCCGTTTCTCTACGAGATCGCGCAGTGGGCGCGCTCGACGCCGAACGCGCTCAAGGAGGCGAGGGATCTGTCGTGAGCTGGTCCGTGATCGTGCACGCGCATTCGAAACATTCCTACGACTCGCGGAGCGAGCCCAGGGCGCTGGTCGCGCGCGCCCTTGAACTGGGCGCTCACGCGCTCGCGATCACCGACCACGACACCTGGCAGGGCAGCGTCGAAGCGGCGGAGATCGTCGCGCGGGACAACTTGCCCCTGCTGGTGATCAAGGGCTCCGAGGTCGCGACCGAGCAGGGCGACGTGCTCGCGCTGTTCGTTCGGGAGGACCCGCTCGAGCGGCGGGCGCTCGCGCTCTGCGACCACGTCCACGCCCAGGGGGGCCTGATCGTCCTGCCGCACCCGTGCCGCTTCCGCGCGCCGGGGCCCGAGCTGGTGGCGCGCGCGGACCTGATCGAGGTCTTCAACGCGCGCACGCCGCGCGCCGCAAACGAGCGCGCGCTCGCTCTCGCCGCCCGGGCCGGGAAGCCTCAACTGGTGGCGCCGGACGCGCATCGCGTTGCCGAGCTCGACCTCGCGCGCGTCGTGTTCGAGGGCGCGCCGCCCGCCGACGAGGATGCGCTCAAGCGCGCGCTGCTCGAGGCGCCACGCACGTTCCACGCGCGCGGGGGATCGATCTGGGACGAGTGGCGGAGCCAGGCCATCAAGTGCGCCAAGCGCCGGGACGCGCGCCTGGCGTGGCACCTGGCGCGCGGCGTCGCGCGGCGCCTGGTCCGGCCTTCGGAGTACCGCGCGACGTGAACCGACCCCTGCGCGTCCTTCACGGCACGTATGAGATCGCGGGCCAGGGCATGGTGCTCGCCCAGGGCCTGCGCGCGGCGGGCGTGGACGCGAAGTCGCTCGCCTACCGTGTCGACTGGGACGGGCGGCGTCCCGAGCTGGTCGTCGAGCTCGACCCGCTACCCGGACCGATCGCGCGCGGCGCCGCAATGCTGGGCGCCTTTGCGCGCCTCGCGCCGCAGTTCGACATCTTCCATTTCCACTTCGGCGCCTCGTTCCTGCCGCGGCTGCTCGACGTGCCGCTGCTCAAGGCGATGGGCAAGGTCGTGGTGTTCCACTTCCACGGCTGCGAGGTCAGGAATCGCGCCCTCATGCTCGAGCGCCACACGCTCGCGGCGTGCACCGAGTGCCGACCCTTCTGCCGCCCCGAGCACCAGCGCTGGCTGCTCGGCCGCGCCGAGAAGGACGCCGCCCGCGTGTTCTATTCCACGAAGGACCTTGCCGAGTCGGTGCCCCATGGAGTCGAGCTGCCACTGGCGATCGATGCCGCGCGCTGGGAGGACGCCGCGCGCGCGCAGCCGCTGCCCGATCCCGCGTCGCGCGACGGCGTGCGCGGCCCGGTGGTGATCGCGCACGCGCCGACCAACCGCTGGATCAAGGGCACGCGCCATGTCGAAGCGGCTGTCGAATCGCTCCAACGTGAGTTCCCGCGGCTCGAACTGCGGTTGATCGAGAAGCTGCCGTGGGCCGACATGCCGCGCGTGCTCGCCGGATGCGACCTCCTGGTCGACCAGTTGTTCATGGGCTGGTACGGGCTGCTGGCGATCGAGGGCATGAGCCTGGGCAAGCCCGTCGTCTGCCACCTCCGCGCGGATTTCGCGCAGGGCGCCCCCGGCTGCCCGGTCCTCGACGCCACGACGGAAACGCTCGCAGGCGTGCTTCGGGAATTGATCAGGGACCCCGCGCGGCGGGCGGCGGTGGGCGCGGCGGGGCAGGAATGGTCGCGCGCCCGGCACGACGCAAAGGTCGTGGGCCGCGCGTTGCTCTCGCACTACGAGGCCATCCGGAAGTGAGGGCGCGACTCGTCGTCGACGATGCGCTCGACGGCGCTCCCGAGGCGCGCTGGGCAGCGGGCGTGCTCTTGTCGGTGTGCGGGCTGGCGTGGGGCGAGTCCGGCGATGGCCCGGTGGTCAGGGTCGGCGCCCCGGGGCAGGCGGACGCGGACGCGGCGGTCGACCTGCCGTGGTGCGGCCTTGCGCCGTGGTCGCCCGATGGCCTTGCGCTGGCCACCTTCGAGGGCGTGCCCGTGCCGTGTCCGGGGGGGAGGATTGCGGCACCGATCTCGCCGCGCGCATTGCCGGACGTGCTCCTGCGAGCCGCGTTTGCGATGCTCTCGCGCGAGGAGGAGCGGCTCGTGTCCGCGCGCGATCAGTGGGAGTGCTTCGCGGGTACGCAATCGCGGCTGCACGCGCTGGGCGTGCTCGAGCGGCCGCTGGTGAATGAGTGGGCCACGCTGGTGGCCGCTCGGCTGCGCGCCTGGGCGGGGACCCGAGGGGTCACGCTCGAGGCTTCGCCGCTGTGGCCCGACGGCGCGCGCTTCGCCGCCGTACTGAGCCACGATGTCGACGAGGTGCGCTACGGCTCGGTGATGGAGGGCGCGCGCCTGCTGGCGCTCGCGCCCCGGTCGTACGCGCTGCGCGCCGGCCTCACCCAGGCGGCGCGCGGCCTTGCGATTCGCGGCCGCGATCCCTACTGGAACTTCGAGCGCTGGGTCGAGTCGGAGCGGGCGCGCGGATTCGATTCCTCGTTCTACTTCTGCGCGCCCGCCCCCGGGCGCCGGCACGAGTACGACGCGCGCTACCGATTGACCGATCGCGTGGACGCCTTCGGCGCGCGCGGCACGGTCGCGACGCTTACCCGGGCGCTGGTCGAGCGCGGGTGCGACGTCGGGCTGCACGGCAGCTACGAGAGCCACGTCGATGCGGACGACCTCGCGGCCCAGCGCCGCCAGATCGAGGACGCCTCCGGCGCGCCTGTGACCGGAACGCGCCAGCACTTCTTGCGCTTCGACGTCGCGCGCACGTTCGCGGCGCAGGAGGCCGCGGGTTTCGACCACGACTCGACGTTGGGATTCAACGAGGCCCCCGGGTTCCGCGCCGGCATCGCCGGGCCGTTTCATCCCTGGAACCCGGCCGCGCGGGCACCCCATCGCTTGCTCGAACTGCCGCTCACCCTGATGGACGGGTCGCTGTTTCGCGCGCTCGGATTGTCGGGCGCGGAGGCGGCCGCGCGCGTCGAGGCGCACCTGGGCCAGGTCGAGCGGGTCGGAGGGCTCGCAGTCCTCCTGTGGCACCCGAACAGCGCCGACGAAGCGCACTATTCCGGATGGTGGACTGCGTGGACGGCGGCGCTCGACCGACTCGCCTCGCGCGGGGCGTGGGGGACACACGGCCGCGCGGTGGCCACCTGGTGGCGACAGCGCGCGACTGGATTCTTGACCTGAGGCTCCGACGCGCGGGGGTTTCGCACACGCTCGGGCGTCTCCTTCCACCGTCTGGAGGCCCCAGCGGGGCGCCGGGTCGAGCGGTTGGTGCCGCCGGGCGGGCTGCGGCGCTGGATCCGACCTGCCTGCCGGCCTTGCAAACGATTGGCAACCGGCAAGTTGACCGCGGAAGCCTGCGCCAGTAGACTGTCCACTTCCTATGGCCAACGCACGCGAAACCACCCCGGATCATTGGCAGCGTTTCTGGACCGACGGTCGTCCCCTGCACGAGGTGTACTCGAACCAGGGCCGGCTCGTCGAACAGGCGCTTGCCCAGGGCTCGCTCTCGGGCCGCCGCGTGCTCGAGGTGGGGGCGGGGACCGGGCGCGACACCATGGAGCTGGTGCGCCAGGGCGCGACCGGCTATGTGCTCGACTACACCTTCGGCAGTCTGCGCCTGATGCAGGAGCACGCGCGCCACCTGGGCGTCCCCCTGGTGCTCGTGTGCGCCGATGCGCGCGCGTTGCCGTTCCGCGAGGGCGCGTTCGGCCTCGTGTTCCACCAGGGCCTGCTCGAGCATTTCCGCGATCCCGCAAGCCTCCTGGTCGAGAACGCGCGCGTGCTCGAGGGCGGAGGCACGCTGATCGTGGACGTCCCGCAGCGCTACCATCTCTACACCGTCGCCAAGAAGATCCTGATCGCGCTCGACAGGTGGTTCGCGGGCTGGGAATGCGAGTTCTCGCCGGCCGAACTCGAGCGCCTCGTGCGCGCGCAGGGCCTCGAGGTCAAGCGCACCTACGGCGACTGGATGGTGCCCGGGCTGTTCTACCGCGCGGCGCGTGTCACGCTCGCCAAGGCCGGCATCAAGATCCTGCCGATGTACCCCAAGGGCCCGCCGGTCTGGGAATCGTTCTGGAACGGACTGCGCGAGCGCTTGAGAACCCAGCGCTGGGCGCTTTACACCACGCACGTCATCGGCGTGGTCGCGACCAAGCGGGCGGGCGAGGCGCGGAGGAGCGCCTGAACCTCCTCGCGCTCAACTGGCGGGACATCGAAGCCCCGGAAGCGGGCGGCGCGGAAGTCCACCTCCACGAGATCATGAAGCGCTGGCGCGCGCGCGGACACCGCGTCACCTGGCTCGCGTCGGGATTTCCGGGCGGCGCGCCCGAGGTCGAGATTGATGGCATCAGGGTCCTGCGCCGCGGGCACTGGTACGACGCGAACCATGCGCTCCCTGCGGCGTACCGGAAAGAGCTGCGCGACGAGAAGTTCGACGCCGTGATCGAGGATATCAACAAGCTGCCGTTCTTCGCGCCGCGCTGGGCGAAGGCCCCGGTGCTCGCGGTGGTGCCGCACCTGTTCGGCACCACCGTGTTTGCCGAGACCGGCCCGCTCGAGGCGCTCTATGTCGTCGCGCACGAGGCACTCCTGCCCGCGGTCTACGGCAAAACGCCGTTCCTCGCCATTTCGGAGAGCACGCGCAGGGACCTCGTCCGCCGCGGCATCGCGCGCGAGCGCATCGCGGTCGTCCACTGTGGACTCGACCACGAGCGCTACCGCCCGGTCGCGCCCAAGGCCGACCGGCCCGTGATCGCGTTCCTCGGCCGGTTGCGCAAGTACAAGGGCGTCGACTTCCTGCTCGACGCGTTCCATGCGCTCGGGCGCACGATGCCCGACGCGGAGTTGTGGATCGTGGGCGACGGGCCCCATCGCGCGTCGCTCGAGCGGCGCGCCGAGCGGCTCGGGCTGGGGGACAAGGCGAAGTTCTTCGGCTTCGTGCCCGCGTCCGAGAAGGTCGAACGCCTCTCGGCGGCGCACGTCTCGGTCTGTCCCTCGCCGAAGGAAGGCTGGGGCCTGACCGTGGTGGAATCGAACGCCTGCGGCACCGCCGTGGTGGCGAGCCGGAGCCCGGGGCTGGTGGACTCGGTCCGGGACGGCGAGACCGGACTGCTCGTGCCGCACGGCGACACGGCTGCGCTGACCCTGGCGTTGATGCGCGTCCTCACCGACGCGCCGCTTCGCAGGGAGCTCGAGCTGAACGGCCTGCACTGGGCGGACACCTTCACGTGGGAACGATGTGCCGACGAGGCGTTCGAGGTGCTCGAGCGCGCCCTCGGTTCGAAAGTCGAGGCCGGGGCCTGGCCCCTGCCGCGCGCGGTGTAGGGGACAAGCGGAGGAAGCAATGCCGGTGTCGTTGCGGAGAGGCTACCTGATGGTCGCCGCGTTCGTCTTCCTGTCGACGCTCGCGGTCTACGCATTGACGGTCACGCCCTCGATCCCGTTCTGGGACTCGGGCGAGTTCATCGCGACCTCCTACCTGCTCGGCATCCCGCATCCCCCGGGCACGCCGCTGTACGTCATCATCGGCCGCCTGTTCGCCATGCTGCCGTTCGGCAACGTCGAGTGGCAGGTCAACTTTCTCTCGGCCCTGGCCTCGGCCTTCGCCGTGTTGTTCACCTTCCTGGTGAGCGTCCGTTTCATGCGAATCGCGCAGGCGCGCCGGGGCGAGCGCACGGTCAGCGACGAGGTGATCGCCTGGACGGCGGGCGCGGTGGCGGCGTTCTTCGTCGCGTTCTCCAACACGTTCTGGCAATCGGCGATCGAGGCCGAGGTCTACGCACTGTCCTCGATGGTGCAGGCGATGGCCGTCTACCTGGCGCTGCGCTGGTGGGAGGAGCTGGGCAACAACGGCGGCGACGGGCGCTTGTTGCTGGCGTGGTACCTGATGTGCCTGTGCATCGGCATCCACCTCGGCACGTTCCTGGTCGCGCCGGCGGTCATCCTGCTCGCGCTCATGGTCAACCCGCGCTCGCTGTTCAGCCCGCGTTTCATGCTGTGGGCCGGGGTCTTCCTCGTGGTCGGGATCTCGGTGCATTACTACCTGATGCTGCGGGCCGCGCACAACCCGGCGATCAACGAGGGCGATCCCGAGACCTGGGACCAGATGATGTACCTGCTGCAGCGCAAGCAGTACGGGTCGCGCCCCATGTTCCCGCGTGTGGCCCCCTTCGACTTCCAGGTCCAGATGTTCATGAACTACTTCCTCGACCAGTACCGGCTGTGGCCGCTGACCGGCGCGTTCGCGAGCGTGATCCCGATGGCGCTCGGCCTCTACGGCGCGTTCATGCAGTTCGTGCGCGAGAAGAAGACGTTCCTGATGATGGCGTGCCTGTTCGGCATCACGGGATTCGGGTTGATCCTGTACCTCAACTTCACCAACCACGAGGTGCGCGACCGCGACTACTTCTTCACTTCGGCGTTCCACTTCTTCGCGATCTGGATCGGACTGGGGGCCGGCTTCGTGCTCGAGCTCGTGCGCGACGCCATGAAGGAGCCGGCGCGCGAGCGCGTGAGCACGCCGTTCGCAGCCGCCTGCGTCGCGATGGTCGCGCTGTCGTGGCTGCCGATGAAGACCTACTTCTTCTCGCATGATCGCCGCGGCTTCTACATCGCCACCGACTACGCGCACAACATGCTCGCGCCGCTGGCGAAAGGCGCGTTCGTCTTCACCAATGGCGATAACGACACGTTCCCTTTGTGGGCCACGCAGGCGGTCGACAAGGTGCGCCAGGACGTGCGCGTGGTGAACCTGTCCCTGCTCAACACCGACTGGTACATCAAGCAACTCAGGGACGAGGAACCGAAGGTGCCGATGGACGTGTCGGACGACGTGCTGGCGCAGATCGGCACGCGCGGCTACCTGTTCGATGATCAGGGCCAACCGGAGGCGGTCAACACCTGGATGGTGCGCAACATCATGCGCGCCAACACGGGCGTGAAGGAGCGCCCGGCCTATCTCGCCGTCACGGTGCCGAACCACATGGGGCTCGACGCGCGGCTCAAGCTCGAGGGCCTGGTCTATCGCGTCTATCCGGACTCGGTGGCGGGGGCAAAGATCGACACCGCCGCGGTGCGCCACGATCTCTACGACGTGTTCCACTATCGCGGGCTGTTCACCAGCGACGGGACCTACCTCGACAAGCCGTACAAGGACGAGAATGCTTACCGGCTGACGCAGAACTACGCGGCCGCTCACCTGCAACTCGGCTTCCGCTATCGGCTCGACAAGAAGCCGGAATTGGCGGTGGCGGAGCTCGAACGCATCCTGCGCATGTACCCGACGTTCCCGGCCGTGCGGCCCGCCCTCGGCATGTTCCACCTCGAGGTCGGCGACACCGCAAAGGCGCTGGCCTTCTTCCAGAAGTCCGAGAAGATCGCCCCGCGCGATGCCGACCTCGCCTACTACCACGGCATTGCGCTCGGCCTGAGCGGCAACCTGGATGGCGCGGTCAAGCGTCTCAACAGCGCGATCGGACTCGCGCCCGACGACGGGCAGTCCTACTTCGCCCTCTACTCGCTCCTCTACGACCACGGGCGTGTGGCCGAGGCGGCCGACGTGCTCAAGCGCTGGCTGGCCAGGAACCCGGACGACCCGCAGGCGCGGCGCATGCTCGAGTCGATCGCCGGTCCGGGTGCAAGCCCCTCGATCGCTCCGCCGGGCGGCCCCGGCGGCCCTGGGGGTGTGATCCCCGGGGGGGCAGGGCCGCCGTGAGCCGGGAGGCGGAGCCGGGCCACGCCCTCGTCACGGGGGCCGCGGGATTCATCGGCTCGAACCTCTGCGAGGCCCTGATCGCCCGGGGATTCGAGGTCACCGGCGTCGACTGCTTCACCGACTACTACGACCCGGCGATCAAGCGCAGGAACGTCGCGGCCCTCCTCGCAGGGCCGCGCTTCCGCATGCTCGAGCTCGATCTTTCGCGCGCGGACCTCGCGGCCCTCCCGGCCGCGCGCTGGGTGTTCCACCAGGCCGCCCAGCCGGGAGTGCGCGCCTCCTGGGGCGCGGACTTCGCGGCCTATGCGCGCGACAACGTGCTGGCGACCCAGCGCCTGCTCGAGCGCTACAAGGACTCGAATGTCGAGCGGGTCGTGGTTGCCTCCTCGTCCTCGATCTATGGCGATGCCGAGCGCATGCCGACGGGGGAGGGGGACCTGCCGCGTCCGTTCTCGCCCTACGGTGTGACCAAACTCGCGGCCGAGCACCTGGCCGTGCTCTATGCGCGCAACTTCGGCGTTCCGGCCGTGGCGCTGCGCTACTTCACGGTGTACGGTCCCCGCCAGCGGCCGGACATGGGGTTCCACCGCTTCATCGCGGCGCTCCTCTCGCAGCGAATGATCACGGTCTACGGCGACGGCGAGCAGACGCGCGACTTCACGTTCATCGCGGACGCGGTCGAGGCCAACCTGGCGGCGGCCGAACGCGGCGCCTCCGGCCGTGCCTACAACATCGGCGGCGGATCGCGCGTGTCAGTCAATCACGTGCTCGAGACGCTCGGCCGCGTCGCGGGCACGCGGGCGGACATCGTGCGCGAGGCGCCGCAGCCCGGCGACCCGCGCGACACCGGCGCCGACATCGCTCGCGCGCGCACCGAGCTCTCGTGGTCGCCCCGGGTGACGCTCGAGGACGGACTCGCCCGGCAGTTCGCCTGGCAGAAGGAGGGCGCATGACCGACCTGTTCTCGGGACTTCCGGAAGGCATCGTTCCGGGAACCCCGGCGTCCGCGCCGTCCGC
>JBKJOC010000287.1:0-3645 GCA_046595725.1 Candidatus Eiseniibacteriota bacterium | reverse complement strand
GGTCTCGCCGTCAGGCGATCGGGTTCTCGCCGGTACGCTCGCGCGTGAATGCCTCGCGTCCCGCGCCGATCGCCGCCTTGACGTCGCCGGCCCGGTGCTTGACCTCGTCCTTTGCGCTTTTGACCTTGTCGTCGATGTCGTCGCCGAGCTGCTTCGCCCGGTCGCCGAGCTGGCGACGGGTTTCCTCGCCGCTCTGGGGAGCGACCAAAAGGGCAACGCCCGCGCCGACGACGGCGCCGAGCAGGAACGCCACCAGGGCGTCCGTGCGATTGTCACTCATGATGATTTCCTCCGGTGGATGGGGTCGAAGCTCAACGGCGATTGCGCCAGCCGTTGAGCAGGAAGGATGCTCCCGTCCGCACGCCCGAGACGATGGCCGCGACCTGGCTGGCCGGGGTCATCACCTGGTCGACGAACAGGCTCGAGAGGCGTACGGCCTTCCCGCCGACATGCTGGAAGTCGTCCGCGATGCGCTCGGCGCGCTCAGCCACGGTGTTGAGCGTGTTGAGGACGATGCGCGCCTCGTCGACGGTCTTGACGACCGTCGGGATTGCGCCGTCGAGTTGAAGCATCGTCTGCTCCACCTGGGCGGCGGTTTTGCGTACCTGAGCGAGCGCCACGATGAGCGCGATCGCCGCACCGGCGAATGCGAGGGTGGCGACGACGATGCAGACCTGGACCAGCATGGGCACGGCAGAACCTCCGGGATGGCGTGGGCTGCCGGTCGATTACAGCCCCCGGCTCCCGGTGAGTCAAGGGGTCAGGTCTTTTGCTTCTTCTTCTCGGCGGCGGGAAACAGGATGTTGTTGAGAATCAGGCGGTAACCCGGGGAGTGCTTGTGCAGGGACAGGTCCGTCGGCGGGTCCCCCACCGCGTGCTGGTAGTCCTCGGGGTCGTGTCCCCCGTAGAACGTGAACGTCCCCTTGCCATACTCGCCGTGGATATATTTCGCCTCGTCGGTGCCGTCGACCTCGCCCAGCACGGTCACGCCGGGCTTGAGGAAGCCCTTGCGGAAGCCCGTGGTCTGGCCGAGGAACTCGGGAACGGCGTTGGTGTGGTCCTGGGTCAGCATGGTGGGGACCGGGTCGTTCTTGGCCGAGAAGTCGAACAGCGTGAAGAACGAGTTCCGGCCGCGCGCAACCCCCTCCATCGTGACGTCGAGGTCCGAGTACTCGTAGACGTAGGGATCGATCAGCAGCGTGAAGTTGCGGAACGCGAGCGTCTTCGTGAAGTCGAGCTTGCGCTGCGCTCCCGGGTCGGGCCCGTCGCCGTCGTAGGGCGCATCGACGATGTCGACGCCCTCGGCGGAGAGCGCGATGTCGTAGGTATCGGTCGCCGAGCACATCGCGAACAGGAATCCGCCGCGCGCGACGTACTCCTTGATCGTGCGCGCTACGGCCTTCTTGCACTCGCTCACCTTGGCGAAACCGAGCGCATGCGCGGTCTTCTCCTGCAGCGCGCGCTCGTCCTGGTACCACTCCGCCCCGGCGTAGGCGGCGTAGAACTTGCCCTGCTGGCCGGTGAAGTCCTCGTGGTGGAGGTGCAGCCAGTCGTACTTCGAGAGGTCGCCCTTGATCACCTCCGGATCCCACAGGGTCGCGTACGGCACTTCGGCGTAGTCGAGCGCGATGCGCACCGCATCGTCCCACGGCAGCTGGGTCGGCGGCACGTAGACCGCGATCCTGGGCGCCTTTTCCAGCACCACCTTTTCCATGTTGTTGTCCTCGATCGTCGCGAGGATCGCGGCCTCCTTCGCGGCGTCGACCGTCTCGGTCGAGACCCCGCGGATCTTCGCCTCGCGGTCGATCGTCGCGTCGTCCGGCATGAGGAACGAGCCGCCCCGGTAATTGAGCAGCCAGTCAATCTTGCCGCCGTGCGCGAGCGACCAGTAGGCGAGACCGTAGGCCTTGAGGTGATCGCCCTGGCGATCGTCCATCGGGATCAGGATCTTCGCGTGCGCGGGCGGCACGCCCGACAACAGACCCGCCAGCACGATCGCGGCCACGCGCCTCATGGCGTGTTCCCCGCTTTCGCGCGCAGTTCCTGCACCAGGCGCCGGGTCTCGGGCGCGAGCCAGGAGCGCGGGTAGCGCACGAGCAGTTCCTCGTATTGCGCGAGCGCCAGCATCCCCTCCCCCGACGCCTTGTAGAGGTCGCCCGCCTTCCGTCGCGCGGCCGGCGCGAGCCGGTCGTCCGGCACGCCCACCGCCACGGCGAGCGCCTTCGCCGCCGCCTCCTTCACGCGGCCTCGCGCCTCGAGCAGGCTGGCGGTCAGGAGACCCGCGTAGGACCACGCGGGGCCGCCGGTTGCGCGCGCCTCCGCCTCGATCGCGGCCTTGAGCGCGGCGTCGGTCGCACCGCCGCGAGCGACGCGCAACGCGCGCGCGAACTCGGGGAGCCCGGCCACCGGCGTGCCCTCACCGGCTTCGATCAGGTACATGCGCTCGAGCGCGTCGTTGGTGAAGCGGCTCGTCGGATAGGCGCGGGCGAACGCGTCGTAGCGAAGGGCCGCGGAATCAAAGCGGCCCGCGTAGAACTCCACCTCGCTCTTGAGGAACTGCGCCTCCTCCCGCACGCGCTCCGACGCGCCGGACGAACGCGCCTCGTCGAACGCCGCGCCCGCGGCCGCGAGGTCGCCGGCAGCGAGCGCGGACTCGCCCTTGCGCACGGCGAGGCGGCCGCCCAGTTCCGGATCGTCGGACGCGCCGGGCACCTTCGGCGCCAGCCTCGCGGCCAGGTCGGAGACGCGCCGCGCCGAGAGCTCGTCGCCCTGTGCCCGGTAGCGATCCGACAGCTCGAGCCCGGTGCGCACCACGGTGGGCGAGGGCACGAGCTTCTGCCACACGCTCTCGAGCGCGGCCAGCCGGTCGCGCGCGCGCGTCGCCTCGTCGGGGGCGGGGGTGGCTGATTTCCTGGGCGCGGGCCTGGGCGCCTCGGGCGGGAGCGTCTCGATGCGCCCGCCCTCGCCGATGCGCAGGCGCACGTGGCCGCTCGAGGGCGTGCCCTCGAACCAGCTGCCGCCGGGCTCGGGCGCGCCGGCCAGAACCCTTTCATCGAATAGGCGATTGACCGCCTGCTCGCGCAGGTTCGCGTCGTAGCCCGCCCCGAGCGCCAGCTCGACGAACACCGAGTCGGCCGCGCCGACGCCGTCCTCGCCGCGGGCCGCGAGCGCGAGCGCGAGCTCCCACAGCCGCGAACCCGCGGGCGCGGGACCGCCCTCGTCGGAGAAATCGTCCTTCGCCGGGGGCGCGGCCTGGTCGGGCATGAGCTCGAACTTGCGCAGGCGCTGGATCGCCGCCCGCACGCGCCCGGCCGACGCCTCGGCGCGCGCGGCCTCGACCGCGAAGTCCGGGCGCCGCGGGTGCCGGTCGGCGAGGCGTACCAGTTCCTTCGGCACCGCCTCGGGCCGCCCCTCGCTCCAGGCCTCGAGCCTGACGCGCGCCCACGAGCCCTGCTCGGGGCTCTTCTCCCACGCCGCCAGCGCCTTCTGAACCGCCTCGGCATTCTTCCCGTTGCTCGCCAGCATCTCGGCCTGGTAGCGCAACCAGAAGCCCGCGCGGCGCGGGCGAAGTGAGAATCCCTCCTGGATGGCGGGACGGCGCCCCTGCTCCTCGAGGAAGCGCGCCAGCGGGGCGCCCGGCTCGCT
>JBKJOC010000264.1:0-9067 GCA_046595725.1 Candidatus Eiseniibacteriota bacterium | reverse complement strand
CCCTTGGCCACGCCGCGCACGAGCCCGAACTCGCGACTGTAGAGAACCGCGATCCGGCTCGTGTCGCCGAGCGGATAGGTGCGGATGACGACGGCTTCACACCGGGTCAGGGCCATGGGGTGGTTCGATCGATCCGGGGTTCGGGGTTGGCGGCGACTGCACCACGCCGGCCGACGCGATCAGCTTGACCGCCTGCTCGATCGTGAGATCGAGCGGCCGCACGTTGGACTCGGGCATGAGGCGAAAGTATCCGCTGGTCGGGTTCGGCGTGTTCGGCACGAACACGCTCACGAGCTTGACGCCGGCCTTGTGCGACAACTCGGCGGGCGGGTCCGCGGATCGGAACCCGATGACCCAGACGCCGGGCCGCGGATATTCGACCAGCAGCACCTGCCTGAATGCGGTCCGCTTGCCCGAAAGGAACGCCTCGCCGAGGCTCTTGGTCGCGCTGTAGATGATACGGGCGAGCGGAAGTCGGGTCAACACGCGCTCCCACGCCGCGAGCGCTCCCGTGCCCGCGAGCGACGACGCGATCGCGCCGGTGACGATGATGAGGACGAACATCGCGACGATGCCGAGCCCGGGGATCCTCCCTTCCGGCAGCCACGTCGTCGTGAGCGCGGGAAACTTGATGTAGCGGCCGAGCAGGCTGTCGAGCCGCCAGAGCAACTGGAACACGATGAACAGCGTGATCGCGGTCGGTCCCAGCACGAGCAGGCCCGTCAGGAACCAACCGCGCAAGCGCGCGCCGAACGAACGGCGCGGCCGGACGAGAGCAGGGAGATCGAGCAGGGGCTCGGTCACGGCTGCCTCCGCCCGCGCGGCAGCCGGGTGATCGCAACCTGGCGCACGCGCCGGCGGTCCGCCGCCAGCACCTCGAGCCGCACGCTTCCCACCTGCACCACGTCTCCTGCCGTCGGAATCCGGCCCAGCCGCTCGATCACGAGTCCTCCCAGGGTTTCATAGTCGCCCTCGGGAAGGTCGAGCTCGAGAGCCTCGTTGACGTCGAACACCCGCATCGTCGCGTCGGCCGTCCAGCGCCCCGACTCGACGCGCTTGAGCGGCACGTGCGCGCTCTCCTCCTCGTTCTTGATGTCCCCGACCAGTTCCTCGACCAGGTCCTCGATCGTGACGATTCCCGCGGTCCCGCCGTACTCGTCGACCACGATCATGATCGGCCGATGGCGCGCGCGCATCTCGCGCAGCAATTCGTCGCAGGGCTTGCCCTCGGGCACGAACCCGATCGGCCGCAGCAGGCCGTCCACGGGCAGGCCGATGCCCGGGGTCTTCAGGAGGTCGAACAGGTGGACGAAACCGACGATCTGGTCGGGGTTTCCGCGGTACGCGGGGATGCGCGTGAAGCCGGTGCGCGCCACCAGCTCGATCGCCTCGCGCACCAGGGTCCCGGTCTCGACCGCGACGATGTCGGTGCGGGGCCGCATCACTTCCGCCACCGTGGTTTCGCCGAAGTCGAGCACGCGCGAGAGGATCCTCCCCTGTCCCGGCGCGACCTGCCCGGTCTCGCCGCTCTCGTCGAGCAACAGCTGGAAGTCCTGGCGCGACATCGCGCCGCGCGCGGGCGAGGTCTTGACGCCGAAGAGCCGCAGAAGCGCGGTCGACGCGGCGGTGACCGCGAGCACCAGCGGGCGCATCGCCGCCTCGAACGATTCCAGCGGACCGGTCAGGAAGATGGTCAGCCGATCCGCTTGCGCGCGCGCGATCGACTTGGGCACGATTTCGCCCACCACCAGGAGGAGCGCGGTCAGCCCGAGCACGACCCACGGCACGGAGGCCTCGCCGAAGCGGTGGGCGAACCAGAGCGTCGCAAGGGTGGCGGCGAAGACATTGGACAGGTTGCTGCCGACGAGTGTCGCCCCGAACAGCCGGCGCGGGTCGTCGAGAAAGCGCAGCGTGCGCGCCGCCGCGGCATCGCCCGAGTCGGCGCGGTGCGACAGCCTGGTGCGATTGACGGACACGATCGCGGTCTCGACCGCGGAGAAGAACGCCGAGCTCAGGACGCCGAGCGCGAACAGGAGGAGCGGCATCATGGTGCCTCCTCCTGCACAGCGGCGACGCGGCGCGCCACGCGCACGCTCCAGACCTGGCGCCCGGTCACCGCCTCGACCGTGAGGATCGCGCCGTCGAGCGGCAACGACTCGCCTTCGGCCGGCGACTCCGGGAACAGGCGCCCGCACAGGGCGGACAGCGTCTCCTTCTCGAGGCCGGGGAGCGCGACACCGACCAGGCGGTTGGCCTCCGTGACCAGCACGCTGCCGCGGAAGACGGCCTGCCCCTCGCCCACGGGGCGGACGGCGGGCTCCTCCTCCTCGAACTCGTCCTCGATCTCACCCACGATTTCTTCCAGGACGTCCTCGAGCGTGACGATCCCGAGCGCATCGCCCTCCTCATTCTCGATCACCGCCAGGTGGACGCGCCCGGCCTGGAAGGCGCGCAGGAGCGCCTCGAGGTCGCGCGATGCCGGCACCACCAGCGGCTGACGCATGATCGAGCGCACGGTGCGTTCGCCGGGGTCCTCGAGCTTGAAGCGCACCAGGTCCTTGGCGTAGAGCACACCGACCACCTTCGCGATCGTTCGTTCGTAGAGCGGGATCCGCGCATGCCGCACATCGGCGACCTGCTCGAGCGCGTCGGCCACGCGGGTGTCGGCGTTCATCATGAGCACGTCGGCGCGCGGCACCAGGATCTCGCCCGCGGTGCGCTCGCCAAAGCGGAAGGCGCCGCGGAAGAGCCGGCTCTCCTCGAGATTGAGCGTGCCCTCGCGGGCCCCCACCTCGACCAGCGTCTCGAGCTCATCGGCGGTCAGGTGCTCGGACTCCCTGCCCTTGACCAGGCGCGAGGCGGCTCCGGCCAGGCGCTCGAGGCCCGCGGCCACCGGCGCGAGCAATGGCGAGAGCAGCGAGTAGACGCGCGCCAGGATCGGCGCGACGGTCTCGTTCTTCTCGAACGCAAAGGTCTTGGGCGTGAGCTCGCACACGACCAGCAGGAACGCGGTCAGCCCCAGCGTCTCGCCGGCAATCAACGCCCACTCGGGCAACGCGAAGCGGTCGAACGCCCGGTCGAGCAGCACGGCGGCGGTCGCGGTCGCGGCGACGTTGGCCAGGTTGTTGGCCAGCAGGATCTGTACCAGGATCGCGTGCGGGGTATGGAGCAGGCGGCGGAAGACCTCGCCCACCGGGCCCGGCTCCTGGGCAAAGCGGCGCGCCCGCGCGCGCGGCACCGAAAAAAGCGCGATCTCGATCGCCGAGAACAGCGCCGACGTCGCGGCCAGGCCGAGGAACAGGATGACCAGGTTGCCGGACTTCATGGCTCGACCACCTTCGCCAGCGATGAGAACGCGTCCCGGTCGCCGGGCGCGAAGTCCTCGCGCATCGCGACCCGCTCCGCCGCGCGCATGACGCGGCGCTCGCCCGGCTTCATGTGGTCATGACCGCACAGGTGAAGCAGGCCGTGGGTGACGAGGCGCAGCAGCTCATCGCCCACGCTGTGGCGATAACGCCTTGCCTGCGCGAACAGGCGCTCGCGGGAAATGTAGATCTCGCCCTCGAGCCTCCGGCTCCTGGCGCCCCTTAGATCCTCATAGGTGAACGACAGCACGTCGGTCGCACGGTCGCGCTGCTTGTAGCGCGCGTAGAGCGATCGTAAAAGCACGTCGTCGCCGAGCACGACCGTCACCCGGGGCCGCGTCACGCCCTCGCGCTTGAGCACGCGAGCGGCGTAGGCGAGGAGGCGGGCGCGGTCGCGCGCGGCGAACGTGCTACGCCCGGGATCGGTGCTCGCGAGGAAGATCGGCATCGCGGGAGCGGCCGGGAATTTCGGGATACGCCACCCGCACGTGGAAGATCCCCGTGAGGACCTGCAGGAACGCCTCGCGGATGCGCGCCACGTCCGCCAGCGAGAGCCCACACTCGTCGAGCTGGCCCTCGTGCAGGCGCTGGTCGACGATCTTGTTGACCAGGCCGCGCAGCCGCGCCGGCGTCGGCGCCTGGAGCGAGCGCGACGCGCCCTCGATCGAGTCGGCGAGCATGACGATCGCCGTCTCCTTCGACTGCGGGCGCGGGCCCGGGTAACAGTAGTCGTGGTCCGGCGTCGTGGGGTCCTGCTCGAGCGCCTTGGCATAGAAGAACGCCATCACCGTCGTGCCGTGGTGCTCGGGGATCACCGCCGCCACCGCCTGCGGCAGCTTCTCCTTGCGTGCCAGCTCGATGCCCTCGGTGACGTGCGACTTGATCACCAGCGCCGACATTGATGGCGTGAGGCGGGCGTGGCGCGACACCGCGCCGGCCTCATTCTCGGTATAGTACTCGGGTTTCATCAGCTTACCGATGTCGTGGTGATAGGCGCAGACGCGCGCGCGCAGCGAGTTCGCCCCGATCGACTCCGCCGCCGCCTCGGCCAGCGAGCCCACCAGCAGCGAGTGGTGATAGGTCCCCGGCGCCTCCATCATCAGGCGCCTGAGCAGCGGGCGGTTCAGGTCCGAAAGCTCGAGCAGCGTGATGTCCGAGGGGATCCGGAACGCCGCCTCGACCACGGGCAGGAACACCATGGCGAAGAACGCCGACAGCGCCGAACCCATGATGCCGGCGAGCACGTCCCGCAGGATCGTCCTCATCGGCGCCTGCTGTCCGAAGCCGACGGCGGCGATCGCGATCGAGACCGCCATCGCCATGGTGAACAGCGCGGCGTAGAAGTGCCGGCGATGGCGCAATCGCCTGACCGCGTAGATCGCCACGATGCCGCCGATCGCCTGGACGGGGATGAACGTCGGCCGGTACTCCGCCACCGTCGACACCGCGACCACCAGCAGCAGCGTGAACACGACCGCCAGGCGCTTGTCGAACAGGATCGAGAGGATCAGCGGCGCGAACGCCAGCGGCACCGCGTACTCGGGGAAGTGGAACGCGTTGGTCACCAGGGACGCAATGCCGAAGGCGACCGCCGCGAGCGAGGCGCAGAGCAGCATCAGGCGATTATCGCGGTAGACACTCGGCTGCTCGAAGCGCAGGTAGATGGCGAACGCCGCGACGAACAGGAGCAGCAGCGTGACCCGCGCGAGCGAAGGGTAGAACAGGTCAGAAGGTCCGCGCGCCTCGGCATTGAGCGCCTCGAGCGAGCGCAGGCGGGAGAGCGAGGCCGCCGTGACGCGCTCGCCGGCGTCGACGATGCGCTCGTTCTTCTTGACCTCGCCCACGTCCGGCGCCACTGCCATGCGCGCTTGCGAGCGCCGCCAATCGGTCTCGATCGCGTCGAAGATCACGTTGGGCCGCGCGAAGGCGCGCACCACCGAGGCCGTCGCCGCCGCCGAGACCGCGTCGTCGCCGAAGACGGAGGCGGCGCGTGCCCGGGCGCGCGTGTCGGCCTCGCGCAGGTCGAAGAGCGAATCGAGCGGGACCAGGGTCTCGCCCCCGGGCGAGCGCATGTCGACCGCGCGCGCGTCCAGGAACGAGGGCGCTCGCTTGTCGGCGACCAGCCCGACCGCAAACAGGTCGTCGAGAATCCCGAGCGCGGATTGAAGCACGCGCGGTGAGCGCGCGGGCGAAGCCAGCGCGCTGTAGGTCTCGGCGGGCAGCGGCGCGCCGAGCTGGCGCAGGAGCGCGACACGCTCGGTCGCCTCGACGTTGCGCGCCAGGATCGTCGCCGCATCCTGGCTGAAGCTGACGAGCCGTCCGCGGCTGTCGACATCCACGCGCGAATCGCGCGCGACCACGGGCGGGATCGTGAGCGCGGCGGCCTCGCGCTCGCGCGCCAGCACCGACTCGTCCTTGCGCACGTGAAAATCGTAGGGCGCGACCACGCGCTCGCGCACGATGTCGCCAACGCGGTAGGCCGTGCCGGCCGGCCGCGTCTGCGGAAACGCCAGCACGCCCGCCACCACGACCACAAGAGCGAGTCCGGTACGCCTGAGCCAGCGTCCCCAGGGACGGCCGGGACGCTCGCGATCGGGCAGGGTGGGCCTACGTGGGCGCGACATGTCAGGCGCCGGGCCGTTCCTTGCGGGCGTCGCCGGCGTGGGGCTCGGCGCTGCCGTCGTCGGGATTGGTCTGGGTGCGGTGGAAGTCGTCGAACGCCTGCAGGATGTCGCGCACCAGCCGATGGCGGACCACGTCCGCCTTCTCGAAGTAGATGAACTTGATGTCGGACACGCCGTTCAGGATGTCCTGCACCATGACCAGGCCCGACGCCGCCGGGTTCGCGAGGTCGATCTGCGTGACGTCGCCCGTGATCGCCACGCGGGTGCCCTGCCCCATGCGGGTCAGGAACATCTTCATCTGCCGCACCGTCGTGTTCTGGGCCTCGTCCAGGATGACGAACGCGTTGGTCAGCGTGCGCCCGCGCATGAAGGCCAGCGGCGCGATCTCGATCACGCCCAGCTCGAGGAAGCGGCGGATCTTCTCGAACGGCATCAAGTCCTGAAGTGCGTCGTAGAGCGGCCTGAGGTAGGGATCGACCTTCTCCTGCATGTCGCCGGGCAGGAAGCCCAGGCTCTCGCCCGCCTCGACCGCCGGCCGCACCAGGATGATGCGCTCGATCTTCTTCTGCCTGAGCGCATGCACCGCCGCCGCGACCGCGAGGTAGGTCTTGCCGGTGCCCGCGGGCCCGATGGCGAAGACGACCTCGAACGCCTCGAGCGCCTTGAGGTAGCGCACCTGGTTCGCCGTCTTGGCGTGGAGCGTCTTGCGCTCGAAGACATACGTCAAGTCGTCCCCCGCCGCCAGCTCGGCCGCGGCAGCGGCGCTTTCGCCCGCGTCACGACCATTGCCGTCGGCCGAGGCGCCATGCCCGTTGCCATGCCCGAGCGCGCGCGCCACGTCGGTCTCCTCGACCAGGCGTCCGCGTTCGGCCAGCCCGACCAATTCCTTGAGCGCCCGCGCCGCGTCCTCGACGGGCGTCTCGTCGCCCGCGACCGAGAGCGTCGAGTCGCGCAGGGTGATGCGCACCGGAACCGAATGTTCGATCAGCCTGAGATTGGAATCGTTCTGCCCGAGCAGGTGCAGGGGATCGATGTGCTCGATACCGATCTTGCGCACGAAGATTTTTCCCATGGTCCCCCTAGAATCTCCGGCACGCGCGACCGGCCGAACAGAATCCGCCGGCCGGGGCCGTGACGCCAAAGCAAAAGGGCCCCTGAGAGGCGGAATCCATCCCGACCCAGGAGCCGACGCGTGGGGCCACGGGGGCCCCGATCTGGCATAAGGAGCTGCAAGTCATGCGTTTCGAGGACACGGCCACGCCCACGGCGGCATTCGCGCCGGGGACGCCCGAATCCAAGGCTAGGACGCTAGCACCCACCGTGCTCGGGCGTCAAGGAAGCCCCGGAACCTGTGCCCCGGAACCTGCCAAGCACTGGGTTCCGTCAGACCGCTTGGACGATCGCCGGGTCGATGCCGGGGAAACTCTCGAGATAGACCCGCCGCTCCTCGCGCAGGCGCTTCACCCAGTCCTGGTATTCCGGCAGCCGGCCTTGTGTCTCGTACAGCTTCTTCGGCTGCAGGATCTCGTCCGGCACGCCTTCGATCCGCTGCGCGACCTGGTAGCCGAAGTCGGTGTCGTCGACCCATTCGATCGTCCCGTCGGCAAGCGCCTGCAGGATTGCGCTCGAGTGGCGGATCTTGACCTTGAGCGCGCGCCCGGCCTTTTCGTCGTGCTCATCGCCCCCCACCCAGCCCGTGTTCATCATGAAGTTGAAGACGCCCGGCATGGTCTGGGCCAGCTCCATGTAACGATTCGCCATCTGCTCGTTGCGCAGCGGGAAGAACGGGTTCGTGAACGGCGAGCGCTTGGCCTTGCCCGCGTCGGCCCCCGAGGCCGCGGTGCCCATGGTCTCGCCCAGCATGAAATAGGCGGCGGCCTGCGCGGCATTGTGGAAGCGGACCACGCCCGGGATGACGTTGGTGTTGCGATTGAGCACGCCGATCGCCGCGGTCGGCGGCAGGTCAAGCGAGTCGCCCGCGGTCTCGATGTCCGACATGGGGATGATCACGCGGCTGTTCCTCGACCAGGTGCAGGCGGTCTCACCCGACTCGTAGCGCGCGATGTCGTCCGTGGCCACCCCCGACTTGAGCAACACGTCCTTGAGGGGCTTGACCTCGTCCGCCGTCAGGCCGGTCTTGTCGAAGTCCATGACGCCCGCGGCGTCCTGGTAGACGTTCTCGAGCCAGGCATTCGGCGCCATCGCGCCGCGATAGATGATCGGCTCCGACTCCTCGCGCAGCGCGTGCGCAATCGCGAAGCAGCCGTTCTCGGTGGCGTAGGCGTGGCCGCCCGGGAAGAGCATCACCATGTCGTCCTGGATCGACTGGCTGAAGCCGACTTCGGCGTTGCCCTGAGGGCTGAACGTCGAGGTGGTCTTGCCGGTGCCGGATTCGCCCATGATCACGATCAGCTTCTTCCCGGCGGAGCCGTCCTTGCCGCGCACGGGCGTGAGCTTTGCCCCCGCGTGCAGCACCAGGCCGCCCGCGCGGAAGATCTTCGCGTTGAGCATGCGCAGGCCGGCCTTCTTCGACTCGCCGAAGTAATCGGACCCGAGGATGCGGGTCACGTAGCGGTCGAGGTCGACCAGGATCGCGCGATTCTTGTCCTGGCCCTCCGCCGGGCAACCGGGCGTGTAGATGACCTGGAACTCCGGCTCCCAGTTCGCCAGCTCCGCCGGGTCGGGCGGGAAGTAGAGGATCTGCTGCATGGCGGCCACATTCGCGCCTTCGACCGTCATCCAGAGCGTGGTGCGCACCCGCGTCTCGGGATGGTTGCCGATGTAGCCATCGACGCGCACCAGCTCGTGGGCCGCGATGTACGCGTCCTGGGCGTCGATCAATTTGCGCGCGTCCTCGGGCTTCATGGTCTTGCAGGTGTGCTGGGAGGGATCGCCCGCCAGCACGTAGGTGTTCGCGGCAGACCGCGCCTTCGCAATCGACGCCACCTTGTTCATCGAGCCCCGGGCGGTCCGCATCATGTTCGGGGTGTGGGCGAGCGCGAGCTTCTGGAATTCTTCCTGCGTGGGGTTCGCGTGCACCTTGAGGGCGAGCGCGCCAACATTGGGGGCCGTACGAAC
>JBKJOC010000415.1:0-3250 GCA_046595725.1 Candidatus Eiseniibacteriota bacterium | reverse complement strand
GCGATGCCGCCCAGCGTCATCATGTTGAGCGTCTGCCCGGTGGCGACCAGGCCGCCGAGCGTGAGCGCGATGCTCCCCGGCAGCACGAGCGCCGCGGACAGGCCGAGCCGGATGCTGCGCAGGAACAGGAGCACCACGACGATCGCGAAGAACGCGCCGATCAGCAGCGCATCGCGCACGCCAGAGACGGACGAGGACACAAGATCGGCCTGGTCGTACCAGGTCTCGACGTGGACGTCTCTCGGCAGTGCCGACGCGTGCGTCACGAACCACTGGTGCGCCGCCTTCGAGAGCTCGACCGTGCTGCCCGTCGGCTTGCGCAGGAAGTTGAGCAGCACGGCGTCCTGGCCATGCGCGCGGTAACGCGTGAACTCGGGTGCGGGCACGAGTGTGATCTTCCCCAGCTCGCCCAGGGTCGCGATCGCGCCGCCCTCGAGCGGCACCGGCAGAGCGGCGAGCGCGGGCACGGTGAGCGCGCGCGCGTCGACGAGGGCCAGGTAGAGCTCGCCGTTGGCCTCGAGCAGGCCGACGGAGGCGAGGCCGCCGGAGGAACGGAGCGCATCGGCGACGCCCGTGGCGTCAAGGCCCCGCGCCTCGAGCGCATAGGGGTCGAGCGTGACCCGCGCCTCGAGCGTATGGCCGCCCTGGACCACGACCTCGGCGACACCGGGCAGGCGCGCCAGCTCGGGCTTGAGCCGAACGAGCGCGATGTCGCGCAGCTCGGCCAGGCTGCGCTTCTCCGAGGTGAGCGACATGCCGATCACCGGCATGATCGCCGGGCTCATGAGCTGCGCGTTGACCTCCGTGCCGTCGGGCAGGCGACCGCGCGCGGCCTCGACCTGGGCCTGCACGCGCTGCAGCACCTGCTGCATCGGGACGCGCCACGCGCAGTCGAGCTGGATCTCGGTCGTGCCGCGGGAGGTGACCGAGCGAATCTCGTGCACTTCGGGCACGCGGCGTAGTTCCTCCTCGAGCGGACGCGTGACGGCGCGCACCATGTCCTCGGCGGGCCGCTCGCCCGAGTCCGCGATCACCGTGATGCGCGGGAACGCGATCTCGGGAAGGATCGCCGCCGGCAGGCGCATTCCGATCATGGTGCCGAGCACGGCGAGTGCGGCCAGCAGTGCCAGGAGCGCGCGTCGCTGGCGGTCTGCCGCCTCGAAGAAGCGCTTCATTTCGCGATTTCGACCCGGGTGTGATCGGCGAGGCCGCGCTGTCCCTCGATCACCACGCGCGTACCCGCGGCGATCCGGGGAGAGAGGATTTCGCGCCAGCCGTCCCTCGCCACGCCGGCGCTGATCTTCGTCCAGGCGGCGCGGCCGCTCGAGTCGACGACCGCGATCTGCGACTCGCCCGACAGGTCATCCTGGACGAGCGCAGCCTCGGGCACTGCGGGCGAGAGGCGCGGGGCGCCGGTCGCGATGCGCGCGGAGCCGAAGCGCTCGAGCGGGGGGGGTGCCGTGGAGGAGGCCGAAACCAGCCACACCACGGTCGACTGGTCGGTCGAGTCGGCCTGGGGGAGCACCGTGCGCACCGTCACGGCCCGCGGGGGCTCCGGGTCAACGGTGACCATTCCGCTCTGTCCGGGGCGCACGCGGTTTCCCTGCGATGCCGGCACGTGTGCCTCGAACACGAGGCCGTCGGGGGAGACCAGCACGAGCACGTCGGCGCCTTCGTCCACCTGCGCTCCGGGCTCGGCCGCACGAGTCAGGACCACTCCACCGTGCCCGGCGACGAGCGGCACGCGCACCAGCTCGCGGCGCGCGAGCGCGAGCGCGCGGCCCGCCTCGGTGCGCGCGGCCGGGGTGCGGGCCTCGCGCATCATCAACTGGGCGCCCTCGAGCGAGGCGCGCGACTCGCGGGTGAGCACGCGTCCCACGACCTGTCCCGTCCCCACTCGATCTCCGGGCCGCGGCGTCAGCGACTCGATGTACCCGGCCGCCGGCGCGCGCACCGACAACTGGCTCGCGCTCCGCCAGCGTCCGGGCGCCTCGACCTCGTCGAGAAACGTGCGCTCGGTAACGACCGCGGCGTGCACGGTGACGACAGGATCGGCCGGCGCCTCCTCGGCCGGCGGCTTCGCGCAGCCGGCCAAGAGGAACAGCAGGGACAATGAGGGCAGCAGACGACCGTTCACAAAACCTCCGCCTGGAATCGGGCCTTGAGCGCTTCGAAGCGCGCGTCCGCGAGCCGGGCGCGGGTGTCGTCGAGCTGCCTGCGCGCATCGAGCAGGTCGAGCAGGGTGCCGCCGCCGCCGGCATAGAGGCTGCGCACACGCAGCACATTGTCGGAAGCCCGCGAGACCGAGCTCCGCGCGAGCGCGAGTTGCGCGTCGGCCGTCCTCCCGCGCTCGAGCAGGTCGAACGCCATGCGCCGATGCTCGGCGACAAGCGCCGCGCGCTTGAGCCTTGCCGCCTCAAGCGAGGCGCTGCGCGCGAGGATCGTCGCGCCGCGCGCGGGATCGGTCAGTGGCCGCTTGAACTCGAGCGCGACCGACGCGCCGAGGTCGCGCTTGAGCCGGTCGCCGAACGTCGCTCCCGGCTCCATCTCGGGCGGAACCGCGTGCGTGAGGTCCGTCCCCCACAGGCCGGCGTCCGCGACCAAATTGATGTCGAGCGCCTTCGTACTGCGCGCGTCCTCGATCGCCACCCGCCTGAGCTGCTCCTCGGTGATCGCCCTCCGCACGTCGGGCAAATCCTCCTGGCGCGCGAGCAACGCGGTCGAGTCGACAGGTGCGGCATCGGCGCTCGGGTCGCGCACCGCAATCTTGTCGTCGCCCGGCCGGCCCACCAGCGTCGCCAGTTCGCGCGCCAGCGCGCCGCGCGCGCCCTCGGACGTCAGCTCCGCGGACTCCGCGGCATCGTGCTCGATCGCCACGCGCTCGCTCTCGGCCCTGCCCCGTCGGCCCGAGCGCACGCCCGCTCCCACGAGCGTCGCCAGGTCATCGAGCCAGGCCTTCGCGTCCCGCTGCGCCTGGCGAAACTCGTCGGTCCGCAGCAGGTCGAGCGCGACCTCGATCGCGCGCAGCCCGGCCTCGCGCGCGGTCGCCGCCGCGTCGAGCCGCGCGCCCTGCGACGTCAGCGCGGCGGTCTGGCGCGCACGCCGGCGCGCGCCGTTATCCCTGAGCGGCCAGTCGAGCACGACCTTCGCGCGGTACTCTCCCAGGTTTGTCGCCGCCGGATCGTAGAAGCCCTCGGGCGCAACCAGCATGCCGCCGTCGAGGGAAAGCCTGGGCTTGCCGTTCAGCGCG
>JBKJOC010000154.1:0-10321 GCA_046595725.1 Candidatus Eiseniibacteriota bacterium | reverse complement strand
GCTGCGCGCGACGCACATCGCACACGTCGTGCTCGACATGGCGCCCGAGGCGATTGCGCAATGCTCGGCCGAGGGCAGCCCGACGATCATCGGAAACGTGACGCAGGACGAGATCCTTCGCCATGCCGGCATCGCGCGCGCGCGCGTGCTTGTGCTCGCCCTGTCCGACCGGCTGGCCTCGCGCCACGCGGCGCGCATCGCGCGTACCCTCAGCCCCACGGTGTACATCCTGGTGCGCACGCGCTCGGTGAGCGAGATTGACGAACTCTACGACGCGGGCGCGAACCTGGTGATTCCCGAGGAGTTCGAGACCTCGATCGAGATCTTCACCTCCGTCCTGCGCGAGTACCACGTGCCGAACAACGTGGTCGAGGCGCAGATCGTGGTGCTCCGCCAGGAGCGCTACTCGATCCTGCGCGGTCGCAAGCTGCCGCAGGCCGTGCTCGAGCAACTCGACGTCATCCTGACGCAGGGGACGACCGAGGCGGTCGTGCTGCTCCACCATTCCCCGGCGATCGGCAAGACCCTCGAGGAGACCGGCCTCCTGGCGAACGACCAGGTCCAACTCGTCGCGCTGATCCGGGCCGGACTCGCGGACACCACCTTCGATCCGTCGTTCGTCCTCCGGGCCGGGGACACGCTGGTGGTGACGGGCACGCACGGGAACATCGACAAGGTGATGGAGAAGCTGGCGCCCCAGATTTCGGCGGCCGCGGTGGAATGACGCGTTGACTGGCCGCGTTCAGGCGCGCAAGCTTCCTGCGTCGCCGGCCCGGGCGGATCTTGCTCGGGGCGGCATTTTTTTTGGGGGAAGAACGATGGGGGTTCGACTTGTGATGCTCAGCATGCTGCTGGTCGCCGCGCTGCCGCGCGGCGCGGGGGCATTGGGGTGGACCCGGCTGACCCCGCCTCGTGTGGACGAGGGAGTCCAGGTCTATGACCCGGTGCGCAATCGGGTGCTCTTTCTCCTGGGCGATCGCTTGAGCCCACGGGACAGCTGGATCCTCGATCTCGAGCATCCCCAAGGTTGGCAAAAGGTGGCGACCTCGGGACGCACGCCTGAATCCCTGGCCGCGCACACCGCGATCTACGATCCTCGCTTCGACCGCATCCTCGTGATTGCCAGGGACGCGCGGCTGACGGAATTCGGCCCGGGGCCGCTCACCGTCTGGTCCCTTTCGCTGTCGAATCCCGGAGAGTGGCGCGAGCTCTACGAACCCACGCCCAACAAGCCGGTGGATCGGTCCGACTTCAGCCTGGCCTACGACTCGAAACGAGGCCGCTTCGTGCTGTTCGGCGGCAGTGACGTCAACGAACGACCGCACTACGACGATGCCTGGAGCCTCGACGCCGGACTCGACCGGGTCTCCTGGGAACGGCTGCCGTCCACCGGGGAGCTGGGGGCTCGTTCCCGGGCTGGTGCGATCTACGACGCGTCGCGGGACCGCGTGATCCTGTTCGGCGGCGGAAGGCGCCTTGCGAACGGCGGCTCGGCGGAGTCGAGCGCCGACGTGCTCATGCTCGACTTCCTGCCCGAGCCCATTTGGAGCCTGATTCTCGGCGAGCTGACCTCCCTTGCCCCGACGGCGGCGCCGGCCTGTCTCTACGACTCACTCTCCGACCGCATGATCGTCTTTTCGCGCTATTCCGATGCTCTGCCGGTGCGCGCGCTCGACCTGGTCGACCTCACGCAATGGTCGGTCCTCGACACCACCGGGACCTCAGGCCCCCCGCTGCGTGGCGTCGTGGTGGGCACGAGTCTCGATCGCGGGCGCGGGGTCGTGATCAGCGCGGGCAACGCGGTGCACACCTTCGCGCTTCATCCGTTCGCGGGTTTCTCGCGCATCAGTCCTGCGCCGGACCAGGTCGTGAGCAGCTTCAACGGCTTCGGTTATGTTGAGCCGCCCGTATTTGCGGATCAGGCGAGCGGGACCGCGCTCCTGTGGGGCGGGTTCCTCGCGCCGGACGATGCGTCGGCGCGCACGCTCTGGCGCTTTTCGCCGGACGTGTTTCCCCACTGGTCGAAGATGTCCCTGGCCGGGGAGGTTCCACGCCCGCGCCGGGGCGCGGCCGCGGCCTATGACGCGCGCCGGAATCGATGGCTGGTGTTCGGCGGGGCTCGTTGGTCTCCGCCCGGGTCCGACAGCACGGGCTCGCAGCCTCTCGACGAGACGTGGTCGTTCGATCCCGCCCTCCTGCGCTGGTCCCAGGTGGCGACCCCGGGGTCCATGCCGCTTCCACGCTTCGATGCCTCGATTGCTTATGACGGGTTCAGGGATCGGCTCGTGCTCTTCGGGGGGATGACCACGGGGCTTCGCGCGCTCGGCGACACGTGGTCGCTTCCCATGGACGGGAGCTCGGGGTGGAGCGAGTGGCCGGCAGTTGGACCGCGCGCCCGCTCGGCCGCATCCGCGATCTGGGATCCGAGCGCGGACCGCTTCGTCCTCTACGGCGGACAATGGGCGATTTCGGGCGGGGGGATCGAGCCCCAGGTGCGTGTCCTTTCGGATACGTGGTTCCTCCGCTTTGCAGCGGGAGCAGTATGGGACTCGGTCGAAGCCGCCCCGACGGCCCCATTCGCCAGCGAGGGGAACTACGCGTTCTTCGATGCCGCCCGGACCTCGATGGATGTGTTCGGCCAGGGGAGGAATTCGGGGCTGTCGATCACCGCTCTTCGGAGCCTGAGGCTTGAAGGGGCCCCGGGATGGTCGGCACTGACTCCCCAGGACTACGGTCCGTCGGCGGCGGTCCAGGCTTCCACATTCGATCCGACCGCCGACCGACTCCTGACCTTCAGCGGAACCCGGCTCGAGCATGCGTGGGTTCTCGATCGCGGCCGACCGACAATCGAGGCCCGGCTCGACTTCGAGCCGAAGGATCCTGAGAATGCGCTTCGCCCGGGCGTGCTCGAAGTCGCGATCCTGAGCGGACCGCTGTTCGACGCGGCGACGATCGATCCTGCGACCGTGACCCTCGCGGGAGCGCCATCCCGGGTGGAGCACCGCGCAAACCAGGCCGGACTGCGCGACGTGGACGGCGATCGCCGGCTGGATCGGCTGGTCCGATTCGATGCCGACCGGTTGGCCCTCGCCCCGGGGACCGCGGTCGTTCGTCTCGATGCGCGAACGCGCGAAGGCAGGGTCGTCGTGGGCTACGACCGCGTCGAGATTCGTCGACCCGACCGTTCCCCCATAACCACCGCAGGCGACCCCGACAGCCCGACGGACCATGTGCGCCCGCTGGCCCTGAGTTTTTCCGTCCCGGGGCGGAAGCCGCTGTGGTTTCACCTCAAATTGCCTGAGCGGGCGTTGGTGAGGCTTGAAGTCTATTCCGTCGCGGGGAGAAAAGTGATCGATCAAGACTTGGGGAACCTGGCGGGCGGCGAGCATAAGATCTCGGGTCTGTCCCGCTCCGAGATGGCGTCCGGGGTCTATCTTGCAAGAGTTACCGCAGGCGAGAAGCGCGCGAACATGAAGTTTGTCTTCCTGCAATAGTTACATATCGAATGATTCAACTTGAGGTTCAATGCTGCCTTCGGGCGACTCGCCCGAGGAGTCTAAATCATTCGTTATGTATAAATTTAACGCTTGTGAGCCTCCGCCAGCAGTGAATCTGAAAGCCCCGGGGACAGCGGGCAACTTACGTCATCCCGCCGGCATTCGAGCAGGTCCTGCCTGCAGCCGCACGAGCAGGTGATCCCTACGGCTTCACTTAGATACCAATTGCGCTGGCCCTGCGTCAGGCCGGCGAAATTAACACCCGGGGTCTCGAGATCCCCGACCGTGCCATCGGCCAGCACAGCTTCTCGGATGCGCTGTCCCGCTTTCCTGATCTTCGAGTGGGGTGCATCCGCCGGAATGTCGGGCGATTCCGGGATTCCAGGCAGGAGAGGATCGCCGGGAGGGGTTACGGCCCCAGGCGCTCCCGCGGAATCGGGCTGGGCCTGGGTGCGACCGCCAGCCGGTGCCTCGGCCACATTTCCGGCCTTGCCGCCAGCCGGATGATTCAGATTTCGAAAGAAATAGAAACCGCCGCCTGCAATCACAGCGGCGACGAACGCCGGGACGAAGGCGCGGGCGACGCCGGACTTCACGAAGGGCCTACTCCGCCTTCTTGAAGAACTCGGCGTTGATGTCGATCTGGTGGGTCTGGTCGGGCGGGACTTCGTCGGCCGGATAGATCGCGTTCACCGGGCAGACCGGCTGGCAGGCACCGCAATCGATGCAGATATCCGGATCGATGAAGTACTGGTTGGTCGATTCCTCGGTCTTGATGCAATCGACCGGGCACTCCTGCACGCACGACTGATCCTTGACGTCGATGCACGCATCCGTGATGACGTAAGCCATTCGAGAGTAACCCTTTCGCGCCTCCGCCCTGGACGGCGGGCTGCCTTGGATGGGAGGTCGGGCGACCGGCGGGCGGTCCCCGTGCAGTCACAATGTCGTTTACCGGCGCGGCCTCGTCAAGAGGCTCGTCGGGTGTCTCAACCGCCCTCGGATTCGATCAGGCGGCGGATGAACGGGCGGTCGGCTTCGAGCAGTTCCTCGGGATCCACGTCCACCAGCAGCACCCAACGGAACGCCTGGCCGTCGAGCGACTGGATCGTCCCCGTGGGCGCCGTGCAGCGCACGAACGAGAGCACCACCTGGAGGCCGTGCGGGTAGAGGTGAGTCTCCTGCGCCATCAGCTCGATCGCCTCGACGTCGACGCCCAGCTCCTCGCGCACCTCGCGCACGACCGCGTGGAGCGCGGTCTCCCCGGCCTCGAGCTTGCCGCCCGGGAACTCCCAGAAGCCGGCCAGGGCCTCGCCCGGCGGCCGCTGCGCGAGCAACAGTTCGGGACCGGCGGGCGTGGGGCGCAGCATGACCGCCGCGCCCACGTGAATCTGGCGCATGCGCTCATGTGTGTTCCGAATTCCGCCGCGCTGGGTCAAGAGCGGGTCTCCGTGGGCGTCACGACCGGAGGGCGCGTGCGCGGGTAGCTCGGCGGGCAGCACTCGCCGGCCGGCACGAGCTTGCCGTGCGGGCAGGCGGTCGGGTGTTTGAGGAAGCCGCAGATGCCTTCGGTCACCTCGGGATCGAGGATGTGCTCCATCCGGCATGCGGTGGCATCGAGATTGGGATCGGTCAGGTGCATGGCGGTGGCGAAGAGACACTCCGCCAGCCGGTGTCGCCGCACGAGATTGAGCGCCCGGATCGCGCCCGCGGGCGTGAACTCGAGCCGCTCGCCGTCGCGCACGACCAGGCCGCGCTCGATGACTTCGTGCGCCGTGCCCACATGGTCCGCGACCTTCAGCACGCGGATCAAGGGCAGCACCATTTCCTTTCCGTCTTCCCAGAGATACCACATTTCCTCGAGGAAATGGTCGCAACGCTCGTCCCGCTCGGCGGTCGACTGGCGCACCGCACCAAGCCGCCCGTGGTGCAACTCGACCGTGCGATCGGCCAGCGCCGCCACGTCGGGGTCGTGCGTCACGAGGACGATCGTGTGCCCCGCGCGGTGGAGGGCGGCGAAGATGTCGAGCACGGCGCGGGCATTGTCCTCGTCGAGGTTCCCGGTCGGCTCGTCCGCGAGGATGAGCGCGGGCTGGTTGATGAGCGCGCGCGCGATGCAGACACGCTGCTGCTCACCGCCCGAGAGCTGCCCCGGTCGCGCGCCCACCTTGTGGGTCAGGCCGACCCGCGCCAACGCCTCCTTCGCCTCACCCGCGTCCGCCATCGAGTGGTAATGCTGGGCAACCATCACGTTGTCGAGCGCGTTGAGGTAGGGCAGGAGGTGGAACTGCTGGAACACCAGGCCCACGACCTCGCGCCGATAGCGCGTGCGCGCCGCTTCGTCGAGCATCGCCAGGTCGAGTGCGTCGACCCGGATCGAACCTTCGTCGGGCCGGTCGAGCCCACCCAGAAGGTTCAGCAGCGTCGTCTTGCCCGAGCCCGACGGTCCCATGATCGCAAGCCACTCGCCGGGCGCGATCGAAAGGTCGAGGCGGTCGAGCGCCCGCTGGGGGCCGTAGATGCGCGAGAGTCCCTTGATCACGATGCGCGAGCCGCGCGCGGGAGCGGCCTCGAAGGGGGTCACTCGCCCCTCAGGATCGGCGCGGGCTCGATCGAAAGCGCGTGATGGACCGGCGCGAGCGACGCGGCGAGTGCCGTCAGGATGCCGAGGCCGAGGGTCACGGGCGGGGCGATGGGCGAGAGCGCGATCGAGGTGCCGAACACGCCGCGCCCGATCGCCTGCGCGGCCACGATGCCGAGCCCGAGCCCGAGCGCGCCCCCCGCCAACCCGATCACCAGCGCCTCGCTGGCGAACAGGGCGAGCACGTCGCGCCGGCCCGCGCCGAGCGAGCGCAGGAGCGCAACCTCGCGCGTGCGCTCGAGCACCAAGTCGGCCAGTGTCGACATCGCGCACAGGAGCGCTGCGAGCAGCGCGACCACGGTGACCAAGAGGAGGAGGCGCGACAGCCGCGCCAGCACCTCGCCGTCGGCGGCCGAGAGCTGCTTGATTGCGCGTAGCGAGGCCGGCGCGCCGTCCTCGCGCTCGATCGCCTCGGGCAGGGGCCGATCCGCCCACGCGAGCACCTCGCGGCTCGACCCTTCGATCCGCGCAAGCGCGAGTCGAAAGCGCTCGGGGTCCTGCCCCGTCGCCTCGGCGAGGCGCGCACGGGAGATGAACGCCACGCGATCTTCGTCGCCGCCGGTCGAGACCACGCGCACGCCGCGCAGGAGGAGCGGCGCGCTGGCGGCACCCCGGGTGACTTCAATCGCCACGTCCGCGCCCGCAGCGACGCCGAGCGCGCGGGCCAGGTCCTCGCCCAGGATCGCGTCACCCCCGGTCCCCGTCACGCGCCACGCGGGATAGAGAGCGATCAGGTCGGGCAGGTCGGTCGCCGCCAGCGGGAACGCGCGCGCGCCGACGTGCCCGGTCCCGTAGCGCAAGGTCGCGAAGGCGGAGACGCTTCGCTCGGAGTCCAGCCAGTGCCGGGTGGCAGGGCCGAACAGCGAAGAGTCACTTGGCGCGCCCGAGAACTCGGGGTCAATCGCCCCCGCCCGCGGCGCCAGCATCGCGTTCGGCCCGAAGACGCGCAGTTCCTTTCGGACCTTCGAGCCGACGTCGCTCGAGACCAGCAGCAGCGCTGCCGCCACCGACGTGCCGATCGCGATCGCGGCGACCGCGAGCGCGACGCGGCCGCGGCGCTCGAGCAGGGAACCCTTCAGGATGTTGAGGAAGACGCGCAGGCGCGGGGTCAAGCGCCGGCCCGGAGCGCGCGCGCCGGATCAATGGCCGCCGTGCGGCGCAGGGGTAGCCACGCGCCGAGCAGGCAGACGACAGTGGCCAGCGCGAGCCCCGCGGGCACGAGCAGCGGATGCGGCGCGACGGCGGTGTCGAACGCGCCTCGCCCCACGACCTGTGCCAGCGCGAATCCCAGCAGCACGCCCAGGACGCCGCCGACCAGCGCGACCACGAGCGCCTCGGCGAGGAAGAGGCGGCCGACCGACGCTTCGCTCGCACCAATCGCGCGCAGGAGGGCAACCTCCTGGGTGCGGTCGACAACCGAGGCGACCATCGTGCTCATGACGCCAAGCACGGCCGCGGCCAGTGCGGCGCCGGTGAGCAGCAGCATGAGCAGGTTCAGGCGACCGACCAGGCGGCCCTCGCCGCGCACGATCTGCGCGACCGGGCGGGCGGTGACACCGGGAAGCGTGTTCTGGATCTCGTAGCCGACCGACGCTGCATAGGGGCGGCAGATCCAGAGCTCGAACGCGGCGAGATCCTTCCCGGGATCGGGCATGGGTGGAGCCTCGCCCGGCAGGACCAGCGCGGAGACCAGCACGCGGTCGACCAGGCCAAAACGGCCGGTCTGCCGCTGGAGCCAGGCGAGGGGGACGTAGAGCCGATCATCGTCGAGACCACCGGCGTCGAGCACGCCGACGACGGGGATGCGCTCGGAGCGTCCGATCGCGAGCGCGATCGAGCCGCCTTCCCGCACGCCCAGGCGCGTGGCGAGCGCGCGGCCGACCAGCGCT
The DNA here is from genome assembly GCA_046595725.1 of Candidatus Eiseniibacteriota bacterium. Lineage (GTDB taxonomy): Bacteria > Eisenbacteria > RBG-16-71-46 > RBG-16-71-46 > DASYSL01 > JANPEF01. Next base: position 2,294 of record JBKJOC010000154.1, on the reverse strand, counting down.
TCGTTTCCGTCCTCGCGCGGCAGGCGCCCGGTGACCTTCCACCAGGGCGCGATCGTCTTCATGCCGTCGACCGGTGACCCAGGAGCCTGCCCCGCCGCAGGATGTGCGAACCAGGTACCGACCACGGGGAGGCGGAGGTTCTCGGACACCGCCACCGCGTACGCCTGCGGCGCCACCGCCAGGATGTTGTTTCGCCACCGGAACGTGCGCAGTGCCACCAGCGAGGTCTCCGCGATCGCTCCGCGGTCGACGATCGCGGACATGTCCGCGCCGGCGACTTCGAGCGGCTCGTCCGCGCCCCTGGGAAGCAGGACGAGGTTCGCGCCGTACTGCCTTACCGTGCGGCTCAGCCGGTCGCCCAGCACGAGCGAGACCGAGGCCAGCGCGACCGCCATCCCCACGCCCATCGCGACCGCGAGCACTGCGATGCCGAAGCGTTTCGGCCGCCGGGCGATCGACTGCGAGAGCGCGCGCAGGAACATGTCAGCGCTTGCCCCTGGCGAGGATCCGCTGCTCGTAGATCGACGACGCGTCGACGGCCAGGCGATCACCCTCGACTGCCGACCGGACCGGGATCGGGTTGCAGCCGCCGGTCTGCCCGAGGGTCGGGAGGTTGATCGGCGCGCCGCAGTTCCGGCAGTTGAGGCCGCGCAGATCCTGGTAGTAGCCGAGGTCGCCGCAGATCTCGCAGGCGTCCATGCAGGCCTGGATCGTGCCGTTGGGCTTCTGGATCGCGAAGAAGCGCAGCATCGTCCCGGGTGCCTGCGGGTCAGAAACCTCGAAGAAGTGAATCGCGCCGTCGTTGACGCTCGCAAGCGGAAGGCCGATCGCGCCCTTCGCATCGGGCGTCACGACCGCGGCCTGTGCCCTGGGCGGTGGCCCGGGCTGGAGCAGCACGCCGCCGACCAGGATGCCGACGACGAGCAGCGCGGTGACGAGCCCGCCCACCTGCGTGAGCCGGCGGCGGCGAGTGTCGGCGAGCATGAGGCGGCGAGCGGCCGCCGAATCCGAAGCGGCCGCGGCCGCGGGGGCTCCGCGGGTGGCGCCGAGACCGACCAGTCCGACCGCCAGGACCAGAGCGGCCAGGAAGACGTAGGTGTCGTGGCGCACGATCGGCCCGATGAATGCCATGAGCGCCTTGTTCGAGGGCAGCACGCCGCTCTCGGCCAGCTCGTGGTAGCCGCCCACGATGAGCTGAAACGCCAGCACGTAGAGAACCATGGTGGTGATCCGGAAGAAGCGCCCGATGTCGACGCGCAGGCTGCCGCGGATGAGGAAGAACGCGAACGCCACGGCCAGCAGCAGGCCGAGGCCGGCGCCGATCAACTGGGCGAGTCCCTCCGAGGAAAACGACGCGGCGGCGAGGAACAGCACGGTCTCGATCCCTTCGCGCAGGATCATGAAGGTCGCGAAAAGAAGCACGCCCCAGCCCGCGCCGCCTTCGCGCGTCGACACGACCTCGACCTTGTGCTCGATCTCGCGCTTGAGTCCCTTCGCCGCGCGGTTCATCCACCATACCAGCGTGAACACGAGCGCCGCGCCGATCAACATCAGCGGGCCCTCGATCGTCTCGGCGTCGAGCTGGAGACTGGTCAGCGTGATCGCGCCGGCCACCGACCCCACGAGCGCGAGGCCGACTCCGGCGTAGACCCAGGGCGTGAGCGCGGCGCGGCCGGACTTCTGGAGGTACGACAGGACGATGGCGAGGACCAGGGCGGATTCGACACCCTCGCGCAGGACGATGACCAATGCTTCGAGCATGGAGAACCGGACCTCAGTGGGCCGACGGAACCAGCCGCGGGATGCGGGGTCGGGCCTAGATTCGAGGGTAGCCCAATTGAGACTGATTCTCAACTGGCGGGCTGAGTGCCCCGATTTCGCGCCAAAAGGCCAAAGAGTTGTTCCGGCTGGACCGGCTTGGTCAGGTGGTCGTCGAAGCCGGCGGCAAACGCCATCTGCTTGTCCTCGGCCTGCCCCCAGCCCGTCAACGCGAGCAGCAGAACCTCGCGGCCCCAGGATTCCTGGCGGATCCTGCGCGCCAGGTCGTAGCCATTGAGCCTCGGCATCCCGATGTCGAGCAACATGGCATCGAACTTCCTTCTGCCCGCCAGCTCGAACGCCTCGACGCCGTCGTTCGCGGTGTCAACCTCGTACCCGACCGTTCGCAGGAGCAGGGCCAGGCTCTGCGCTGCGTCGTCGTTGTCGTCCGCGACCAGGAGGCGCTGGCGGTCCGGCGAGCGCGGCAGCTCGAGCACGGGTGCGGCGGGCGGCGCGGCCTTGAGGTCCGCCACCAC
>JBKJOC010000123.1:0-4471 GCA_046595725.1 Candidatus Eiseniibacteriota bacterium | reverse complement strand
CGCACGAATCCGCCGCTCAGCGCGAAGCGCGCCATGCGCATCGGCACGCGCCACTCCATGCGCTTGGGGAACGAGGCGAACACGCGCACGCGCGAGAGTTCGAGCATCTTCCTCAGGTGCGCCTCGGCGTCCTTGACGTAATCGAAATAGCCGATTGCCAGCACGATGTCGAAGCGATCGGCCGGCTTGAATTCCATGAATTCGGCGACCCGAAAGTCGCATCGGTCGGCCACGCCGGCGGCCTTCGCCTCGCGCTCCGCGATCTCGATCATCTTGGGCGCGAAGTCGATGCCGAGCGCGTGCGACGCCCCGTCCTTGACCAGCGCGATGTCGAACCGCCCCGACCCGCAGCCGACGTCGAGCAGCGTCCACTCCCCGGGGATGGGCGCGAGGACACGCGCGATCCGGAGCCGCTCGGCCACGATGCCGCGCACGTAGGTGTCGACGAAGCGCTGGTGCGCCGGCTTGTCGTCCTTGTAGATCGCGTCGAAACGCGCCGAATCGTCGTCGAAATGCTTACGAATGCGAGTCTGTGGATCCATTCCCGAACACCTCGGCGACGCTCCCGAATTCGAAATCGGCAAGCACGCGCTTGAGCTTGCCCTCGGTCGATCGCAGGTTCGCGTAGTGGGTCAGGCGCGCCTTCCAGTTGAAGGCGAGCCGCGGTTGCTCCGGATCGAGCTCCCAGGGATGAATGTAGAACACGTTGCGCCGTCCCTCACGCTCCACCCACTTCATGTTGGAGCGGGTCAGCGCATAGGGATAGATGCGCAGGTAGGCGCCGCCGGTGATCGGCAACTCGCGTCCCGCCATGCCGCGCACGCCCAGCGGCACCTCGAACACGCGGCCCGAGGGCGTATCGAGCCAGGTCGGCGTCTGCGAGAAGCCCGGGATCCCGTAGCGCCAGTTGTGCACCGGGAAGATGCTCGAATCGGTCGTGATCCCGAGCGAGGCCAGGACGTCGAGCGCCCACCAGGAGCGCCGGGTGATCGAGAAGTAGGCCGCGCGGTAGGTCTTGATCGCCCGGTTCGTGAGCTCGCTCACGACGTCCATCGAGCGGCGGGTCTCGTCCCGGAAACGCTCGGGGCTCATCTCGTAGACCAGGTCGTGCGACCACCCGTGCGAACCGATCTCATGCCCGCGCCGGGCAATCTCGCGCACCAGTTCCGGATGACGGACGGCGCACGGTCCGAGCACGTAGAACGTCCCCTTCGCGCCGGCCCCGTCCATCAGGTCGAGCAGCGGCAGGAGCCCCTTCTCGAGGCGTGCTTCCGCCGTCTGCTTGATCGCGGCGTCGACGGGGATGCCGTGGAACCAGTCCTCGACGTCGACCGTGAACGCATGCTTCATGGAGGACTCCAAGTTGGACGGTGGCAGGGCGGCAGCATCCTAGCATGGGCGAGGCGGCGCGGGGGGTGCGAGGCGGGCGCGAGGCGGCGCGGGCCGTCCGGGGCGGGCACTTCGTTTCGTCTAGGGTGCTCACTGTGTACACCCTGTACATTCTGATCACCCCTGCGCGCGCGAACCCCCCACGCGCCGGTGCGCGAAATCTCCCATGCGGCGCCGCGCGAAACCTCCCACGCGCCGGTGCGCCGAGACGTGCTAGAGTCCCGCGCCATGCAGCGCGTCCGGAGAAACCTCGCGGCGTACGATTCCCGGCAGTTGCGCGCGCATGGCGTGCTGGCCCTGGCGGGGGTCGACGAAGTCGGTCGTGGCTGCCTGGCCGGCCCCGTGGTCGCCGCGGCGGTGATCCTCCCCCTCAAGTCGAATCTCCCCGGCGTCGACGACTCGAAGAAGCTCTCGCGCGACCAGCGCACCGTCCAGGCGCTGGCCGTGCGCGCAGTCGCGATCGCGATCGGCGTGAGCTTCGTCGGCCCGCGCGCGATCGATCGCATCAATATCCGCGGGGCCAGCCTCCTGGCGATGCGCCGGGCAGTCCTGAGGGCGCGGATGCGCACGCGAAGGCGCGGGGAGGAGGCGCCCGAATCGTGGACCTCGATGCTGGTGCTGGTCGACGGGATCGACCACGTCCCGGGCGTGGACCTGCCCCAGCAGTCGGTGATCGGCGGCGACGGCACGAGCCTCGCGATCGCTGCCGCGTCGATCGTCGCCAAGACGGTGCGCGACAACTTCATGGTGCGGCTGGCCGTCGAGTGGCCGGCCTATGGCTTCGAGCGCCACGTCGGCTACGGCACCGAGGAGCACCTCGATGCGCTTGACCGCCACGGGCCCTGCCGCTGGCACCGCTACACTTTCTCCCCGATCGCCCAGCCCGACCTGTTCGCGCTCCACAACGCGCTCCCGTGAAAGCCGCATCATGTCCGACCACGCGCGCCCGCGCGGCATCCTGGGCGAGGCGCTGGCGCAGCTGTTCCTGGAGTCGCGCGGGTACACCATCCTCAAGAAAAACCAGCGCGCCGGCCGGCGCGAGATCGACCTGATCGCCGAGCGCGGCAGGCTCTTGGTCGCCGTGGAGGTGAAGTGGCGGCGGGAGCGTGAGGGATTCTCGGCGATCGAGTCCTGGCAAAGGCCGCAAAGGGCCCGGGCCGGCGAGGCGGTGCTGGCGCTGATGGAGACATGGCCCGAAGGGGCGGAGCGGCCGTGGCGGTTCGACCTGGTCGCGATCGAGGAGCGCGCGAGCGGGTGGACCCTCGTTCACCACCCGGGAGCGTGGTCGCCGGGGGGATCGTTCTGGTAGCAGAACGCCCCGTGCGCGGCTCCCCGATGCGCCGTGGATGAGCGATGTCTCCGGCCCGCCGCCACCTCCGCGGGTTCGGCGTCCGTGCCCTCGACCGGGCCCTTTTGCCGCGTCCTCGCTTCGATACCGGCGTTCCTACAAGAGACGGCTCCTTCTCTCGAGCGCGCCAGGAAACCGCACCCGGGGCGGATGCGTGCTCTCCTCGGTTTGCAGGTTCGGTGCCACCGCGCCCGCCGCCGCCCGCCCGGCAACCAAGCTCTGCCGCCGCCTTGGGTTACCTCCCCGGCCCTCCGCCCGCCTTGCCGGCCGGCGGGGCGTGGACTAGACTCTGCCGGTCAGTTTGCAGCAGGCCTCCGGCCAGCCCATGGCCGCTTTGGGAGGACTCCGCCCCGTGTCCCCGTCCCGCATTCCGCCCCCGCGCGTCCTGATCCTGCACGCGACCGCAGGCTCGGGGCACAAGCGCGCGGCGCTCGCGCTCGAGCAGGCCTTTCACGAGTTGAGCCCCGAGGGCCACGCGCGGGCACACGACACGCTCCACTTCAGCTCGCGACTCTTCCGCCGCGGCTACACGCCGACCTACAACACGCTGGTCGGGCGCGCGCCGCGGGTGTGGGGCCTGCTCTACAAGGGGCTCGAGCACCCGCGGATCCATCGCGGCACCGCTTCCGTGCGGCACGCGCTCGATCGCGTCAACGTGCGTGAGCTGGTCTCCTTCATCGAGCGCGAGCGGCCGACCGCGGTGGTGTGCACCCACTTCCTGCCGCTCGAGGCGCTGGCCCCGCGCAGGCGGCGCGGACTGCTCGCCTGCCCGCTCTATTGCGTGATCACCGACTTCACGGCCCACCCGTTCTGGGCGATCGAGGGTATTGATGCCTCGTTCGTCGCGACCGGCGCGGTGCGCGAGGAACTCGCGACCTGGGGTGTGGCCTGGGACTCGATCCACGTCACCGGCATCCCGATCGATCCCCGCTTCGCGCAGGGTCCGCTCGACCGCGCAGAGGCGCGCGCGCAGTTCCAGCTCGCTCCCGACCGGCCGACGGTCCTCCTGATGGGCGGGGGCAACGGCGTCGGACCGCTCGCCAGCCTCGCCGAGCGCGTGCTCGACCTGCCGAGTGCGCCCCAGCTCCTGGTCGTCTGCGGCAAGAATGCGCGGCTGCGCATGCGCATGCGCTCGGTCGCCGAGGCGGCGCCCGGCCGCGTGCGCGTGCTCGGGTTCACCGACCAGGTGCCGGCGCTCCTGTCGGCTGCGGACGTGATCGCGACCAAGGCCGGCGGCCTGACCTGCAGCGAGAGCCTCGCCATGCAGACGCCGATGGTCGTGTTCCGCCCGACGCCGGGCCAGGAGGAGAAGAACTCGCTCGCGCTGTCGATCGCCGGCGCGGCGGTCCGGGCGCGCACCTTCGATCAGGTCGGCTCCTCGATCGAGCGCATCCTCTCCCACCCCGCGTTGGCCGCCTCCATGCGGGAGGCCTGCCGCCAGCTAGCCCGTCCCCAGGCGGCCTACGACATCGCCCGGCAGGTCCTGGGCCTGCCCGCCGCCGACGCCGAGGAGGCCGACCGCGCCGAATCCCCGGGCCTTTTGCAGGCGCCGCGGGCTGGCTAAAGGCCGGATTGTCGGGGTCCGCTGTCAATCCCTTGTCAGATCGGAGCCGGACACCTTAAACTCAGGGCACGCGTGGCGGCGTGGAAAACGGCTGCGTGAATTGAAAGATTGCACGGATGGCCTCCCGGGGAACCCCCACATTCCGGAGTCACCGAGGCAGCGGTCTCCTC
>JBKJOC010000350.1:0-5340 GCA_046595725.1 Candidatus Eiseniibacteriota bacterium | reverse complement strand
CGACCACGCGGGCTGGGACTCGGCGAACGGCCCGGCCGTCAGCTGCCGCGGCTCCTGCTCCCCATCGGCGTCGACGATCCACACGTGATCGGGGTGAGCAAAGTCGTAGAAGCCCTGATTGTCGAGACGGAAGAAAGGGCGCGTGACGATGCGCGCCGGCTCCTTCTTCGGCTTCTGCTTGTCCCGCTCCTCGCCTTCGGCCGTCGTCCGGCCATCGGTTGCGGGATCGGTTTCGCTCGTGAATGCGAGCCGACGGCCGTCGGGCGACCACGCGGGACTCGAGGCGCCCTTGGGCAGGTCGGTCAGGCGCCGGGCCTCCCCGCCGTTCATCGGCAGCACATGAACCTGTGCAGGCTTGCCCTCGTCCGGGGAGCGCACGAACGCGATGCACGTGCCGTCCGGCGACCAGCGGGGCTGGCTGTCCAGGCCCCCGAAGGTGAGCGCGCGCGGCGCCCCGCCCGTGGTCGCGACCAGCCAAAGCTGTGTGCGATAGGTGTCGGCCGCGGTGTCCACGGTCACGCGCGTGAACACGATGCGATGGCCGTCCGGGCTGATCTGCGGATCGGCGATCCAGGTCAGGCGCAGCAAGTCGGTTTCGAGCATGGCGCGGAGGATGCCGTTCCGCGCTGCAAAATGCAAGGCGCGGAGGGCCCCCCGGGGCGATTCCAGGCGTGACCCCGGGCCCCGCACGGCGTAGACTTTTCGGCACCCGCCCACGCGACTTCTCCCCACCGGAGGTCCGATGCACCGCCGTATCCTGGCGTTCGCCCTCGTGGCGGCTGCCGGTTTCCACAGCCACGCCCAAGCCGCCTGGACGCCGAACGGAGCCGCGCTCTCGCTGGCGGCGAACGTCCAGAGCGCCCCGCTCGCCGCCCCCGACGGCCAGGGCGGCGCGTATGTGGTCTGGCTCGACACGCGTGCGGGCAATTCCGACCTCTACGCGCAGCACGTCACCGCCCTGGGCGGCATTGCCGGGGGCTGGGCGGCCGACGGGCTCGCCGTCTGCAATGACGCGAGCGTGCCGAACGCGCCCAGGATCGCCGCCGACGGCCAGGGCAACGCGTATGTCACGTGGACCGATGGGCGCACCGGCAGCCCCGACGTCTACCTCCAGAAGCTGGCCAGCGGCGGCATCGCCGCCGGCTGGACCGCCAATGGCGTCCTCGTGTGCGGCGCCGCTGCGGCCCAGGCGAACGCGGTCGTGATCGCCGATGCCACAGGCGCGCTGATCGCGTGGTCGGACCTGCGCGGCGCGAACGAGAACATCTATGTCCACAAGGTCCTCGCTGCCGGCGCAGTCGACGGCGCGTGGCCGGCAAACGGGGCGCTACTCTCGGGCGCACTCCGGCAGCAGGCGTTCCCGACCATCGTAAGCGACGGCCTGGGCGGAGCGATCGTCGCATGGGAGGACGGAAGGAACGGCGGCGCCCTCACGTCCCAGCTCGACATCTACGCGGGGCACATGCGCGCCACCGGCGCCGCCGATTCAACCTGGGGCGCGGACGGCGCGCTACTCTGCCTCTCGCCCGGATTCGCCCAGTCCAGTCCGATCGCGGAATCCGACGCCGCAGGCGGCGCGATCGTGGCCTGGCGGGACACGCGCCACGCCAACGGTGACCTCTACGCCACACGGGTGCTTGGCAGCGGCGCGATCGCGGGGGGCTGGCCCTCGGACGGCGCCGAGGTGGTGCGGTTCGCGGGCGAGCAGATTGCGCCCGTGATGGTGGGCGATGGCCAGGGCGGAGCGATCTTCGCGTGGCAGGACGGACGTGACACCTCGACTTTCCCCACCAACACCGATGTCTTCGCCGTGCGCCTCCTCGCCAATGGCGCGCGCGCCGCCGGTTGGGCCGCGAACGGCAATGATATGTCGATCCAGGGCAATCGCCAGGACGACCCCGCCATCTGTAGCGATGGCGCGGGCGGCGCGCTCCTCGTGTGGGCCGACGGCCGGCCCGGGGCCGAGATCTACGGCCAGCACGTGCGCGGGGACGGCACGCTGGCGCCGGGCTGGGCGGCGGATGGCCTGCCGATCTGCACGGCGGTCAACCCGCAGATCGATCCCGCCCTGGTGTCCGACGGCGCGGGCGGAGGCGTGTGCGCATGGGAGGACTACCGGAACAGCCTCGCGAATCACGACATCTACGCCCAGCGCTTCCTTGGCAGCGGGGAGGTCGGTCCGGTCGTCGGTGCTCCGGACCTGCCGCTTCCCGCCACCATCGGACTCGCCTTCGCCGGCGGACATCCCGCGCGCGGGAGCGCGCGCTTCGCAGTGACGCTTCCCGCGGGCGCGCGCGCGACCGCTGGGGTCTTCAATCCCGCGGGGCGACGCGTCGCGGAACTGTGGGGCGGCGAGACGCGCGCGGCAGGCCGCCACCTCGTCACGTGGGACGGCGCGGACGCAGCCGGTCGCGCGGCGCCGCCCGGGATGTATTACCTGGAACTGATCGCGGACGGCCATCGCGCCGCGCTGCGATTCGTGTTTCTGCCCTGAACCCCGAGAATCCAATGATGCGCTGGCTTGTTCGTGCGACGCTCATGCTGGCCTGCCTTGCCGCCGGCGCGCCCTCCCGCGCCGACACCGTCACGTTGCCGAGCGACCGCGACAACACGCTCTATGAGAGCGCGACCGGCGCGCTCTCCAACGGCGCGGGGCCCACGCTGTTCTCGGGCCGCACGAATCAGGCGACCAACTCCCGGCGGCGCGGCCTGCTCCATTTCGACGTCGCCTCCGCGGTGCCAGCCGGATCTTCGGTCACGGGCGTCACGCTCAGGCTGCGAATGTCGCTGGCCTCGACGCCCGACCCCCGGGCGACCGCGCTCCACCCCGTGATTGCAGGCTGGGGCGAGGGCACGTCGAACGCGGGGCCGTCGGGAGGTTCGGGCGCGGCGGCCACGACGGGTGACGCGACCTGGCTCCACCGTTTCTTCGCGGCGACGCCGTGGACCACCGCGGGGGGAGACTTCGCCGCGACCGCGAGCGCAACCCAGTCGGTCGGAGCGGAGGGAACGTACGTCTGGGGCTCGAGCGCGTCCATGGTGGCGGACGCACAGGGTTGGCTCGATACCCCGGGCTCGAACTTCGGCTGGCTGGTGCTCGGCGTCGAGACCTCGGCCGGAACGAGCAAGCGCTTCGACACCCGTGAGGCAATCGACCCCGAGGCGCGGCCCTTACTGACAATCACGTATGTGCCGGGAGGAACGCCCGCGCGCGGCACCACCTGGGGCCGCATCCGCGCTGCCTGGCGCTAGAAATAGCCGACGATTCCAAGCCCGAACGAGGTCGTGCTCAGCCGGAACGAGCGGTTGTCGCGGGTGAAGTGGTACTGCTGGACGAGCACGCTGCTCGAGTCGTAGGCATTAGGGAGGCCGTCGCGCTGGTGCTCCACTCGAGGGCGGTACCCGACCGCGCCCGCAGCGCGACCCGCGGGTCCACGAACCATTCGAAACCGGCGTCGAGCCGCGCCGCGATTCCGTGAGAGTTCTCCTCCTCCTCGCGCCGTTCGTGCTCCACCGAGCCGCTCGTGTAGTACGCGTCTTCGACGCGATCGCTGTTGCGGCGAGTGATCGAGGGCCCGGCCGCAAGCGCGAGCGCGCAATTCCCCCGGCGCACCGGATAGGAGACCGCCTGGGCGGTCACCGCGTAGGCGCGGCTGTCCGAGGTCGACAGCGTCCCGCGCTGGCTCGCGCCCGGTCCGACGCCCAGCGAGGTACCGTCGGTCGATTCGGTGTGCACGGAGTAAAGCTCGAACCCCAGCCGCGCCGCCCAACGCGGCGCGAGGTGGCGCCTCAGTGCGATCTCCCCACCCTTCTCGAAGCCGAAGGCGTTGATCCCGACCTCGATGCTGGTCGCGCCCGCGCGCAGCGCCTCGGCGGCGCGTTCCTCGGCTGCCTGGGCGCTCGCCGCGACGAGCAGCGCCACCACCACGACCAAAAGGATCCGCTTCATGGCACCTACCCCTCCCCGATCGACCCGGTGAGGAACGTCCTGAAGCGCGCACCTTCACGTTCGCGCAGCTTGAGGCAGTCCTCGACGCCTTCGCTCATGCGTGCGAGTTCCTTCGCCGTTCCCGGGGGCGCATGCTCCGGCTCGGCGAAGAATGCCTTTGCCTGCTCGAGGCGGATTTCCGAGCAGCCTCCGGCATAGTTCGGCAGGAAGACCCCGTACATCGGCGGGATGCGCTTCATGAGGGCGCCGTAGTTCTGCCGGAGCCAGTTCCACGACAGGTCGCGATTCGGCAGGTAGCCGCCGGCGGAGACCACGAGACTCGAGATCTCCTGCGGCTTGAGCGGGCCGGCGAGCGCGTACGCGAGATTCTCTTCCACCAGTTTGCGATTGCGGAACGCGCCCAGCGCGTTCAGGTAGATGCGGCGGTCGGCCGGCGCGGTGGCGGTCTCGAACTTCGCGCGAATGCGGTCCCGCAGGGCCGAGTCGCCGCCCGAGGCCGCGATCGCGAGCGCCGGCGGCCCCAGGCCCGGGTCGACCCTCGCGGGGTCGGCCAGGTAGACCTGCGCCACCGAATCGCCGAAGGCGCGCGTCGGGGCGTCCCGCCCTTTGTCGGCGAGCATGGTCAGGAGGCGCGGGCGGATCAATCCGACCGTCTCCTTCTCCCCGGCCTGCCGCGTACGGCCGAAGCGCGCCAGCGCCGGTCCAAGGGCTCCTCGGACAAAGCGCGCGTAAGGCTCCTCGAGCTCGGGCGTGACCAGCGGAGCCTGGATCGTCTCCATGCCGTCGAGCGCCGCGCCGACGACCATCGGCTCGCCGTCGCGCAGGAAGCGCGGCAGCACGTGCATGTAGCCGTCGGCGTGCAGCGCCCCCGCCTCGAGCAGCGCGCGCGCGTCGTACGCGTACTCCATGCGTTCACGGGCGTCGAGCACGCGCGGAGCGTCGTCGGCGAGCGCCAGCATGGCGCGCGGCGGCAGCTTCCAGCGGTAATAACCGGCGGCGCCGGCATTGGGGGCCACCCAGTCGATCTTCGCAACGCCCAGGTCCACGACCTCGCTCGCCCTGGTCAGCATCACGTTGCGAGTCTTGACCCCGGTCCCGTCGTCGAACTTGAGGATGAGCGGGATTTTCCAGGTCTGGGCTGCGGGGCGCGCGGCGCCGGCGGGCAGGAATCGTTCCTGCCTCAGGCGCACCTTGCCGCCCTCGAGGGGCTCGACGGTGACGAGCGGAAGTCCCGGCTGGTCGAGGAAGCTCGACATCGGACCGGCCACGTCCCGCCCCGTCGCCTGCGACAGCGCGGTGAAGAGGTCCGACGCGGTCGCGTTGCCCCAGGCATGAGACGCAAGGTACTGGCGCACGCCGGTCCGGAACGCCTCCTCCCCCGCCCAGCGCTC
>JBKJOC010000071.1:0-2586 GCA_046595725.1 Candidatus Eiseniibacteriota bacterium | reverse complement strand
GGGCGATCGCGTCGTGTTCCCGGTGCCGTCGTGGAACAACAACCACTACGTCCACATGACCGGCGCGACCGCGGTGCCGGTCGTGTGCGGGCCCGAGACGCACTTCCTGCCGACGCGTGAGCAGCTCGCGCCCGTCGTGCGCGACGCCCGCCTGATCGCGCTCTGCTCGCCGCTCAACCCGACGGGCACGCTGTTCGACCCGGAGCAGCTGCTCGGCATCTGCGACCTCGTCCTGGAAGAAAACGCGCGGCGCGGACCCGGCGAGCGGCCGCTCTACCTGCTCTACGACCAGATCTACTGGATGCTGACTTTCGGCGACGCCCGCCACCACACGCCGGTGGGGCTCAGGCCCGAGGTCGCGCGCTACACGATCTTTGTCGACGGCATCTCCAAGGCGTTTGCCGCGACTGGCGTGCGCGTGGGCTGGTCCGCCGGCCCGCCCGACATCATGGACAAGATGGCCGGGATCCTGGGCCATGTCGGGGCGTGGGCGCCGCGGCCCGAGCAGGTCGCCGTGGCGGGCCTCCTGGCCGACGACGAGGCGATCGACGCCTACCAGGGGGCGATGAAAGCCGGCGTCGAGGCGCGCCTGGTCGCGCTTTATGAGGGACTTGCCGCGATGCGCGCGCAGGGCCTGCCGGTCGACGCAATCCCGCCGCGAGCGGCGATCTACCTGACCGCGCACTTCGACCTCCTGGGCGCGAAGACGCCCGCGGGCACGCTGCTCGAGAACGGCGAGGACGTGCGGCAGTTCCTGCTCAACGAGGCCGGCATGGCGGTGGTCCCGTTCTCCGCGTTCGGCGCCGTGGACGATTCGGGATGGTGCCGCCTTTCCGTCGGCGCGGTCTCGGCCGGGGAGATCGCCGCGCTCCTGCCGCGGCTCGAGCGCGCGCTCAAGGCGATCCAACCGGCTGGCATCCCCGGGCGCGCGGGGTGAATGCCCGCACGCCCATCCTCGTGGGTTGCCTGATCCCGCCGCTCATCGTTGGCGCCGCGGGAGCGGCCGGGTTCGAGTATCCGCCGACCCCCATCCAGGCGGTCACCGACACGCTGCACGGCGAGATCCTGGTCGATCCCTACCGCTGGCTCGAGAAGGGCGATGATCCCAGGGTCGAGCGCTGGACCGGGGAGCAGAACGAATTCACGAAGAAGACGCTCGGCGCATGGACCGGCCGCGCGGCTCTGACGGCGCGCTACGACCGGCTCTATGCGGTCAGCACGGTGTTGTCGGCCGGGGTCCACGGCAAACGGCTGTTCCTTGAGAAGAAGGACGGCCTTAAGAGCCAGCCCGTCCTCGAGGTCCGCGAGCGGGCGTGGAACGCGCGAGGGCGGGTGGTGCTCGACCCCAACACGTTTCGCTCCGACGGCACAGGCGCCCTGGACTGGAAGTACCCGAGCCCCGATGGTGGCCTGATCGCCTACGGCAAATCCGAGGGCGGCAGCGAGCACTCGACGCTCCACGTGCGCGACATCAAGACCGACAAGGACCTCCCCGAGGGGATCCCGAACACGCAGTTCGCCTCGGTCGCGTGGGATCCCGACGGGCGAGGCTTCCATTACTCGCGCCATCCCATGAAGGGGGAGGTGCCCGAGGGCGAGGAGGTCTTCCACCAGACCATCCATCACCACCGGCTGGGAAACGACTGGAAGAGCGACCCGCTCGTGTGGTCGGGGGAGGGCGCGCCGATCCAGGAGGTGCGGCAGGTCTACGCCTCGAGCGACCGCGCGTGGCTCTTCATCGCGACCTCGACCGACTGGGCGAAGAACGACCTCTACGTGCGCTCCGCCGAGTCGCCGGGCAAGTTCCACCCCGTCGCGCTGGGTCTCGATGGCTCGACCTCCGCCGACGCCGCGCACGGCGCGCTCTTCCTCCTGACCAACGTGGGCGCGCCGCGCTACAGGATCGTCAGGGCCTCGCCCGGCGAGCACGATCCGCATGACTGGCAGACGCTGATCCCCGAGCAGAAGGGCGTGATCCAGTCGTTTGTCATCGCGGACAACCGGCTGGTGCTCCACGTCATGGAAAACGCGACCTCGCGCGTGCTGGTCTATGGCCTGGACGGCGTGCAGCAGAAGGAGATTGCACTGCCCGCGCTCGGCACCGTCGACGGCCTCGCGGCCGAGCCGGACGCACGCGATGTCTACTTCCGATTCGCCTCGTTCGCCTGGCCGAGCATGATCTATCACTGTGAAATTGCCAGCGGCGTGCTGGCTCCGGTCGAGCAGCGCTCCCTGCCGTTCGATCCCGCTCTGTACGAGAGCATGCAGGCGTGGGCGACGTCGAAGGACGGTACGAAGGTGCCGATGTTCATCGTCCACCGGAAGGGCATGAAGCCCGACGGCCAGCGACCCACCATTCTCTACGGCTACGGAGGTTTCAACGTCAGCGAGACGCCGGAATTCCGCGCCGCGATCCTGCCCTGGCTCGATGCCGGCGGTGTCTGGGTCGATGCGAACCTGCGGGGCGGGGGCGAGTTCGGGCGCGCGTGGCACGACGCGGGACGGCTGGCGCACAAGCAGAACGTGTTCGATGATTACTTCGCCTGCGCCGAGTTCCTGATCGCGGACGGCCTGACTAATTCCTCG
>JBKJOC010000437.1:0-5188 GCA_046595725.1 Candidatus Eiseniibacteriota bacterium | reverse complement strand
TCGATCAACGTGCCGCTGGCGTGGCCGCTGCGCTACGCGCACACCGCGGTCGAGGTGGCGGACCTGCGCGATCTCGAGTCCCTGACGCGGCTGATCATCGCGCTGTCGCGGGAAAAGGTGTCGGACGATCCCAATCGTCCCTAAGTCAGCGCGGCCTCGTAGAGCTTCACGGCCTCGTCGACCTGGCGCAGCTCGACCGACTCGTCGGTGATGTGGCAATCCTGCGGGCGCCCCGGTCCCAGCACCAGGAACGCGGCACCGGTGGGGGCGAAGCAGGCCGCCTCGGTCGCGAAGTCGCAGAAGCCGAACGGCCGCCCGGAGAGCTTGCGCAACGTCCTCGCGGCCGGTCCAGGCTTCGATACCAGCGCCTTGAGCGTGTGGACGGGTTCGAGCCTGTAGGGGACCTTCGCGCGCTTGAGCATGCCCTCGAGCTTCGCCATCGCCTGCTTCTCGGTCAGCTTCGGCGAATAGCGCACGTCGAGCTGGAGCCGGCAGTGGTCGGCGATCACGTTCATCGCGACACCGCCCTCGATCACGTCCGGGCTCGCGGTCATGGTGGCCGCCTGCCGCGGCGTGGCGCCTGCGAGCGGCTTGAGCGCCGCGAGGATCCGGGCCATGCGCCCGATCGCGTTCGTGCCGGCCCAGGGCATCGAGGCGTGCCCACTCGCGCCCTCGGTAGTCACCGACATCTGGAGCACACCCTTTTGCCCGAGACAGGGCCTCAGGCTTGTCGGCTCGCCGATGATCACGAGCTCGGTGTGCGCCAGCATGCCCTTTGCGACCGCAGCCTCGGCGCCGGCCATCTGCGTCTCCTCGTCAGTCGTGTAGAGGATGCCGAACTCCCCACGATCCTTGAGGCTCGAGGCGGCGGCCAGCATGGCTGCGCAGCCCGCCTTCATGTCGGTCGTGCCGCGGCCGAAGAGTCGGCCCGACTTCTCGGTCCCCGCAGTGGACTTCCAGGCCCCCGAAACCGGCACGGTGTCCAGGTGGCCCGAGAACAGGAGGCGCGGCTTGCCCCACGCCAGCAACAGGGCGGGCCGGTCGCCGTTCGCGATCCGCGTCACCCGGGCCCCCAGGCCACGGCCGATTTCCTCGGCCAGTTCCAGGACGGGCTTCGGGTCATCGGCCTCGGACGAGGGCCGCATGACGAGTTCCCGGAGGATTTGTCGGACGTTCATGCGATCTCCAAGTGATTAAGTGGCAAGACGCTAAGCCCCTGACTTCGAGATGGATCTCAAGTCCACAAGGGGTTCACTGGGACGCGTCCCCCCGTCCTGCTAGACTTTCCCCCAAGGTCTCCAAGGAGGAAGCGTGAAATTCCTGTCGTCCCTGCTGGTCCTCGTCCTGACGGCCAGTGGTTGTTCGAGCCTCGTCCAGGTGCCGCGTTCGCAGTTCGCGGCGGCGCCGGTTCGCAAGAATGTGCTCATTCGCACCGATACCGGCCAACAGTACGCGTTCGATCAGGTCAGCGTCACCGCCGATTCGCTGTATGGCACGGGCTACCAGCAACGCATGGTGATCCGCAGCGACGGCGAATCCCAGCTCGACGAGATCACGACCGAGATCCGCCTGCCGCTTTCGAACATCACGAGCCTGTCGGAGAAGAAGCGCGACTGGGGACGCACCACCAAGTGGGGCGTTGGAGCGCTCGCTGCGAGCGCCTTCGTGGTCGCGGTGGGGACCAGCAAGGGGAACACCGACGAAGCCAAACCCGGAGGAGGCAAGGGGCCGCCGCTCTAGGAGGCGGAACTGAAGGACACAGGCGATTTCTCTAAGACCATGACCACCCCGCACACCGCACCCGTCAGGAGATCGCCATGAAGCGCTTCACCATCCGTTGGGAGCCGGAGGCTTTCGCTTGCCGTGACCGGGCCGAGGCTGCGCTGCGCGACGTGGCGCGCGACCTTGGCCTGTCGCGTCGCATCGCCCATGTCACACTGCGCGTGCGCCCGCGCATCGCCACCGACGAGGCCATCATCGCCTGGCGCGAGGGCAGGCTGGTGTCGCTCCGGCTGGAGACCGATCTCGGAAACTTCCTCACCGCGCACGGACGCCGCGCGCTCGGCAAGAGCGGGCTCGGCCCGTGCGACCTGCCGCGCCGCCGCTACTCCGACCGCACCGTCCGCGGCACCTTCATGCACGAACTCTCGCACGTCGCCGACGCGCTGCGCCACGGGATCGATTCCAATGACGTGCCACGCGGGCGCTGGGCGCCGTTCAACGAGGTGTGGAATGTCTGGATCGATGGGCGCCTGACGCGCCGCGGCGAGCCGGCGCTGACGAAGCGCGAGCGCTGGCACACCTTCCGCCATACCTTCGATGCGCGGGGCCGGACCCGGGTCGGCTCGCGCCGCGTGTTCGACCGGTTGTGGCGCGCCGAGCGCCTCTCGCAGCGCGACCTGCTGGAGGCGGTGGAACTGCTGGTCGGATAGCAGGCTTTGATGCCGGCGGCCCGCAGCGTACATTCGCGCCCATGGTCCCGAACCCGCCCACCGGCTGGCGCGCGCGCGCTGATCGCTTCGAAGCCCGCCCGGCGCCCGCCACGCTCGTCGCTGCATTTCCGCCTGCCGTGCGGGCGATCCTCGAGCGCCTCGAGGCGGCGGGTCACGAAGCCGTCGCGGTGGGGGGCGGCGTGCGCGACGCGTTGCTCGAGCGAGGCTCCAAGGGTTTGTGGGACCTTGCCACCTCGGCCACGCCAGAGGAGGTGACGCGCCTGTTCCCTTCGGCCGTGCCGACCGGGATCGAGCACGGGACGGTCACGCTGCCCGAACCCACGGGCTTCGTCGAGATCACGAGCTACCGCACCGACCACGGCTACAGTGACGCGCGCCGTCCGGATGAGGTGCGCTTCGGCGTCGACCTCGTGACCGACCTCGAGCGCCGCGATTTCACGATCAACGCCCTGGTCTACTTGCCCGCCGATGAGATGATCCTCGATGCCGTGGGCGGTTTCGCGGACCTCGAGCAAAAACTCCTGCGCGCGGTCGGCGATCCGGTGCGGCGCTTCCGCGAGGATGCGCTTCGCCCGTTGCGCGGCGCGCGCCTGGCGGCGGTGCTCGAACTGACGATCGAGCCTTTGACGCGCGCGGCGCTGGCGGAAGTCCGAGACCTCGTGCCCAAACTCTCGGCCGAGCGCGTGCGCGATGAGCTGGCGAAACTGCTCGAGGCGCAAAGGCCCTCGTTGGGCCTCGAGCTGCTCCGGGAGTCGGGACTCCTCTTGATCCTCCTGCCCGAGCTCGAGGCCACGGTGGGGGTGACGCAGAACCGGCATCACGCTTTCGACGTTTACCATCACACGCTGCGCGCGATCGATGCGGCGCCGCCGGCAAGCCGGATCGTGCGCTGGGCCGCACTGGCACACGACCTGGGCAAGCCGGGCACCCGGGCGCTCAAGGAAGACGGGGAGGCCACGTTTTACGGTCACCCGCGAGCGGGGGCGGATCTGGCGGACGCCATGCTCGAGCGTTTGCGCTTCCCGCGCGCCGAGCGTGAGGCGATCGTCCACCTGGTGGCGGAGCACCTGTTCGACTACCAGCCCGAGTGGACCGACGCCGCGGTGCGGCGCTTCGTCCGGCGCGTGGGAGAGGCGGCGCTGCCCGACCTGTTCACGCTGCGCGCGGCGGATGCGGCGGGGACACGGCTCGGCGAACCCGACCTGAGCAACCTCGAAGCATTCCGCCGCCGCATCGGGGAGGTGCTGTCCGCGAAACCGCCGCTCTCGACGCGCGAGCTCGCGATCGGCGGCAGGGAAGTGATGGATGCCCTCGCGATCGCGCCCGGGCCGCGCATCGGAGCCATCCTCGAGGCGTTGATCGAGCGCGTCCTGGATGATCCCGGCCTCAACACGGCGGAGCGCTTGCGCGCGCTCGCGCGCGAGGTCGACCCCGGCGCGCCTTGACACCCCCCCCGATGGGTGGCTATCCTCCCGCTCGGTAGTCCTTCGTCCCTCCCAAGATGGAGCACAAAGACACGGAATGGATTGGAGCCGGGTTCAGGGGCCGGTGCGTCGCGAGCTGGCGCAGGTGGATCGCCAGCTCGCGACTCTTTTTCGGTCGCCCATCGGGATCATCAACCAGGTCGCGGGGCACTTCCTCGCGACTCGCGGCAAGAAATTCCGTCCCACGTTGCTCCTCCTGGTCGCCCGCCTGGGCGGCAAGGCGGACCGCGACGTGGTGGCAGCCGCGTGCGTGGTCGAGATCATTCATGCCGCCGCCCTGATCCATGACGACTCGGTCGACAAGAGCCTGCTGAGGCGCGGCCTGCCCACCGTCAACCACCTGTGGAACGACGAGGTCGCGATCATCATCGGGGACTTCCTCTATTCCAAGGCGTTCACCAAGATGGTCGACGAGGACCTCCACCCCGCGATGGAGATTTTGGCGCGCGTGAGCCACGAGATGACGATCGGCGAGGCGCTCGAATTCGAGCACGAGGACGACGTCTCCGTGACCGAGGCCCAGTACTTCGACGTCATCCGCGCCAAGACCGCCTCGCTGATTGCCGGCGCCTGCCAGATCGGCGCCTCGGTCAACGGCAAGGCGAAGGACAAGGCGCGCGTCAAGCGCTTCCGCGACTTCGGAGACCACGTCGGCATGGCGTTCCAGATCACCGATGACCTGTTCGATTATGTGGGCGATCCGACCTCGACCGGCAAGGGCGTGGGCGGAGATCTCGAAAGCGGCAAGATCACGTTGCCGCTGATCCACGCGCTCGAGAGCGGTGGCAAGGACGGCAAGCGCGTTGCCGCGCTGATCGAGAAGAAGCGCCTGACTCCCGCGGAGTGGGCGGAGCTCAACACCGTGCTCGAGCGCAACGGCTCGATCGCCTACGCCACGACAAAGGCGCTCGACTACGCAAAAAAGGCGCGGCGCGCCCTCGCGCCCGAGCCGACCTCTCCCATCAAGGACGCGCTCGACGCGTCCGTGGCCTACGCCACCGCGCGCCTCAGCTGATGCCCAACACGCGGCCGCCCAAGAGCGGCGACGGTCTCGGCCTGGCGCAGGAAGCCGTGCGCCTCGCGCTCGACAAGAAGGCCAGCGATCCCGTGCTGCTCGACCTGCGCGAGCTCGAAGCCGTGAGCGACTACTTCGTCATCGTCTCGGCCGCGTCGGAAGTCCAGGTCAAGGCGATCGCGGACCATCTCGAGGACAGCCTGCGCGAGTCCATGGGGATCAAGCCCTGGCACGTC